>SVKH01000074.1 GCA_015068545.1 Oscillospiraceae bacterium | reverse complement strand
CTTCTGAAAGTGAAGCATCAGGAGAAGCTTTGTATCAGGAAGAAATTCCGGAGTTTATTAAGGAAATTCCAAGTATAGAAGGTTTTACCAAAGAGAAAGCTGCCGATACTATTCCTAATATAAAGGATGTACCGGACGTTGGTACAAAGGGTAAAAAGAAAAAGAATGTACCAAAAACAATCTTCAAAACTCTCATATGGATAATGGCAATCTTTATTGTACTTGTTTTTTCAGTACTTGGATTGAATCTTTTTGGAGATACCGAAATTCTTGCACCTCTTGAGGATGGAAAAATAAATGTCCTTTTGGTAGGTGTTGATGAAAGTGGTCTTAGAACCGACGCTATTATGGTAGCGTCTTACAATGTGAACGAAGGTCAGATAAATCTCCTATCTATTCCTCGTGATACTAAAATTTTTGTAAAAAACCGCAAAATGACCAGAAAAATAAATGAGATCCACGCAATAAGCAGCAATGAGGAAAGAGGATATATACTTGGAACTCAGGCTACTGCTGAGGCAGTAACTGCTCTTACGGGACTTCCGATAAATTATTATGTAGAGTTCTCCTTTGCGTCAATAGATCATTTATTTGATATTTTAGGTCCTGTGGAATTTGATGTGCCGGATGTTGAAGGAAACGGCGAGGGTATGAACTATGACGATCCTCACCAGAATCTTCATATCCATTTAAAACCGGGACTGCAAAAGCTTTCCGGTAACCAAATACAACAGTTTTTGAGATACCGAAAGAGCAATTCCGGAAAGGGCACAGGAAGTGACACAGACCGTGTAGAGCGTCAGCAATTATTTATAAAAGCTGTGATAGATCAAAAAGTGAATCTTTCAACTCTTTTGAAACTTCCAAGTATATTTACTCAGCTTTCCAGAGAAATTAAAACAAACATTTCTCTTAACGATATTACCAAGTATGTTCGTTATTTAAGCAAGCTATCAAGCGAAGGTATAACCACATACAGCCTGCCGGGAGGAGCTAAGTCTATAGGTGGAGCATCATATTTTGTATGTGATATAGAAGCAACTGAACTTCTTATGAAAGATACATTTGGTGCCAGTGGCGAAATTGATGATCAGGTATCACTGTCTGAGAAGAATCCTCAAAAGCCTTTAAAGGTAACTAACGTGACTATAACTCCGGAGCCAACTAAGGCACCGAAGGAAGAGCCGAAAAAGGAAGATACCAAAAAGGACGACGATCCTGATAAAGAAGCTACCAAAGCTCCTGCTGTCACAAAGGAACCGACCAAGGCACCTGCCGTAACTAAAGAGCCTACAAAAGCTCCGGAAGTTACCAAAGAGCCACTGGAAAATCTTGAAGATGAAGATGAGCAGGAAGACGAAATTATGATTTTAGAATAAATATTAAAAAAAGGCTTGATTTTTACAAAACAATGTGCTATAATAACTAAAGTGAATAAATAATTTTTCAGGAGAGTGGGTTTACAAAACCCACTCTTTGCTTTTGCGAGGTGAAAAAATGGCTAACAAAACAGAGCTTTTGGCTTTGGAAATTGGAGACAAAATTGCAGAGGGCATGGGGCTTTACGTAGTAGATGCACAGTACAAAAAGGAAGCCGGCAAGCAGTTTCTGCGCCTTTTCATTGACAAAGAGGAAGGCGTAGGCATAGATGACTGCGAGCTTTTCTCCCGTGCGTTTGGCGAGGAAATCGACAAGCTGGATCCAATCGAAATGGAATATACTCTTGAGGTATCATCCCCAGGGGTGGACAGAAAACTGAAGACCGAAAGGGAGTTCCTGCATTATATCGGCAGAGATGTGGACGTTAAGCTTTTTAAAGCAAAAGACGGGATAAAGGAATTTACCGGAGTTTTAAGCGGTTATGATAACGGAACGGTTACAGTGACCTGCGATAACGAAGTTACATTGGACGTTAAAGAAGCAGCATTTATAAGACTGCATTTTGAATTTTAGAAAGGATTGGTAAGAAAAATGAATGAAGAACTACTAAGCGCCCTTGCGGATTTATGTGAGGAAAAAGGCATAGACAAGGACGTAATACTAGATGCTTTGGAGGCTGCACTTATCGCAGGCTACAAGAGAAATTTTGCATCAGCGCAAAATGTAAGCGTAGAGCTGGACAGAGAAACAGGTAAGCTTGGCGTTTATGCGCAAAAGACAGTTTCGGAGCAGGTTACAGACGATCAGCTTCAAATCTCTTTGGAGGATGCAAAAAAGCTGAGCGGAGCTTTTGAGATTGGCGACGTTGTAAACATCGAGGTAACGCCAAAAGATTTTGGCAGAATAGCTGCCATGACAGCAAAGCAGGTTGTTACACAAAGAATAAGAGAAGCAGAACGCGGAATAATCTTTAGTGAATACACCGAAAAGGAAAACGAAATTGTATCCGGTAAGATAGAAAGAATCGAAAGAGGAAATGTATTTATTGATATCGGCAAGGTAGAGGCTATGCTCCCTGTAAATGAACAGGTAGAAGGCGAAAAATACGAGCTTGGTAAGATTATTCACTGTTACGTCAGCGAAGTAAGAAACGGAACTAAGGGAACTCAGATAGTTGTTTCCCGTTCTCATCCGGGCTTGGTTAAGAAAATGTTCCAAAGAGAAGTACCTGAGATTCAGGACGGACTAGTGGAAATAAAGTCAATTTCCCGTGAGGCAGGGTCAAGAACAAAAATTGCTGTGTACTCAGCTGATCCGGATGTGGATGCTCAAGGATCATGTATAGGACCTAAGGGAATGAGAGTGCAGACAATTGGTGACGAGCTTAACGACGAAAAGATCGACATTGTAAAATGGAGTGAAGATCCGGTTGAGTTCATATCAGCAGCACTTAGCCCATCAAAGGTGCTTAGCGTGGACATAAATGAAGAAGAGAAGAGTGCAAAGGTAACTGTGCCGGAGTATCAGCTTTCTCTTGCAATAGGAAAGTCGGGACAAAATGTACGTCTTGCAGCAAGGCTTACAGGCTGGAAGATAGACATATCAGCAGGTCAGGAATAATAAAGGGTGAATTATGCATATACCTCAGCGAATGTGTATCGCCTGCCGTCAGATGAAGGCAAAGGGCGAACTTATAAAAATAGTAAAAACCGAAGCCGGAGTGCAAATTGATTCTAATCAGAATAAATTTGGCAGAGGTGCGTATGTTTGTAAAAATGAAGAATGTATAAAAGCGATGACGAAAAGACGCGGTTTATCAAAGCATTTTAAAATGCAGGTGGATGACAGCATCTACGAAGAAATTTCGTCTCTTACTTAAAAAAGGAGTACACAAATGGAAAAAGCGCTGGGGATGATAGGACTTGCAAAGCGTGCCGGTAAGGTTGTAACAGGAGAATTTCTGTGCGACAAGGCAATAAAAAACGGACAATCTCGTTTGATAATAATTGCAGCGGACATTTCCGAAAAGGGGAAGAAGGCTGTTTGTGACGCGTGTAATTATTACAAAGTTGACTATATAGAGTTCGGTACAAGTCAGCAGCTTGGCAAGATTACAGGTGCAGACAGACGGGTTGTTGTTTCGATAAATGACGAAAATTTTAAGAATGCAATATTATCAAAAATAGAAAGGATTGATGATTAGTATGGCAGAAAACGGAATTAAAGTTAGTCAGATTGCAAAGGACTTAAAGGTTACAAGTAAAGATATAACAGAAAGATTGGCAGCTTTTGGCATAGTAGTTAAGGGAACAACTGTTCTTACAGAAGATCAGCTTGGTCTTGTTTTCGATATTTACACACATCTTCACGATTTGGGTGATGCGGTTATAGAAAAGCCTGCAAAGCCGGTTAAAAAAGAGGAGCCAAAGGAAGAAAAGAAGGAAGAAGCTACGCCGGCAGAGGCAGACAAAAAGGAAGATAAAAAGACTGCCAAAAAGGAAGAGGCTAAGCCTGAGCCAAAGAAGGAAGCTAAAAAGGAAGAGCCAAAGCAGGAAAAGCATAAAAAAGAGCCTAAAAAGAGCAGAAAAGCAGAAGAGATTCAGGTTGAAATCCCTACTGATAACGAAAAGGAATACTTCGTTAAGGCAGATGAGAAGAAGGTACGTTATGTAGATACCAGAACTTCTACCGTTGAGCTTGATAAGATTGAGTCAAGAGAACGTCTGGAAGATATGGTAAATGACAAAGACGTATCAAAGCTTGAAGACAGGAACAACAAAAAGCACAAGAAGAACAATAAAGAAAAAGACATAAAGCCGCAGAAAGAAGCTCCTAAGAAAAAGGAAAAGGAAGCGCCAAAGGAAATTGAGATTCCGGAGCTTATCACAGTTGGCGAATTGGCACAAAAGTTGCAAAAAGGCGCTGCAGAAGTAGTTAAAAAGCTTATGATGCTCGGAGTAATGGCAACTATAACTCAATCTATCGACTATGATACAGCATCTCTTATTGCGGCAGATTTTGGCGTAGAAACAAAACCGGAAATTGTTTTGACAAAAGAGGATATACTATTTGCTGAGGAGGAAGATAAGCCGGAAGACTTAGTATCTCGTCCACCGGTAGTAGTTGTAATGGGACACGTTGACCATGGTAAAACATCACTTCTTGATGCTATCCGTCACACATCTGTTACAAATACCGAGGCTGGCGGTATCACTCAGCACATTGGTGCTTACAGCGTAATGCTAGGTGACCGTGAAATCACATTCCTTGATACACCGGGACACGAAGCATTTACAACAATGCGTGCCCGTGGTGCTCAGGTTACTGATGTAGCAATATTGGTAGTTGCGGCAGATGACGGTATCATGCCGCAGACAATAGAAGCTATAAACCACGCAAGAGCAGCGGGAGTTACAATAGTTGTAGCTATCAATAAAATTGATAAAGAAGGCGCAAACGTAGAAAGAGTTAAGCAGATGCTTATAGAACACGACCTTGTTCCGGAAGAATGGGGCGGTGACACAGTTTGCGTAGAAGTATCCGCTAAGCAAAAGATAAATATAGACGGTCTTTTGGAAATGGTGCTCCTGATAGCAGATATGAAGGAGCTAAAGGCTAACCCGAATAAGCTTGCAAAGGGTACTGTAATCGAATCCAGAGTTGACAAGGGCAAGGGTCCGGTTGCTACTGTATTAGTTCAAGAAGGTACACTTAACGTAGGTGATATAGTTATTGCCGGCACAGCAGTAGGTCACGTTCGTGCTATGACTAACGACAAGGGCAGAAGACTTAAGGCAGCAGGTCCATCAACTCCGGTTGAGATTCAGGGACTTTCCGAAGCTCCTATGGGTGGCGAAAGAATTTTCGCTGTTAAGGACGAAAAGCTTGCTAGGGAAGTTGCAGAATCACGTCGTCACGAGCAGAAAGAAACAAGATTCAATCAGGCTGTTAAGGTATCTCTTGACAACTTGTTCGACCAAATTGACGAAGGCAATATGAAGGAACTTAACATTATCATAAAAGCCGATGTACAAGGTTCTGTTGAAGCGGTTCGTCAATCACTTGAAAAGCTTTCAAACGAAGAGGTAAGAGTTCGTGCTATACACGGCGGTGTTGGCGCTATCAACGAGTCTGACGTTATGCTTGCAAATGCTTCAAATGCTATCATTGTCGGCTTTAATGTACGTCCGGACTCAGGTGCTGTTGCTGCGGCGGAAAGTCAGGATGTAGATATCCGTCTTTACAGAATTATCTATCAGGCTATTGAAGAAATCGAAGCCGCTATGAAGGGTATGCTCGATCCTAAATTCCGTGAGGTTGTTACAGGACATGCGGAAGTACGTCAAACCTTCAAGGTTTCCGGTATCGGAACTATTGCCGGTGCATACGTTACTGACGGTAAGGTTTCAAGAAGTGCCGAGGTAAGACTTGTGCGTGACGGTATCGTTCTTCACGAAGGAAAAATCGGAAGTCTTAAGAGATTTAAAGATGACGCTAAAGAAGTATCAGAAGGCTTTGAATGCGGTATGAGCATTGACGGTTACAACGATCTTAAGGAAGGCGACGTAATGGAATGCTTTATTATGGAGGAAATTGAAAGATAATATGGCAAATAACAGAATCAATAAGATCAATGAAGAGGTTCGCCGTGAACTGGCAACTGTCATAAGAGAGCTGAAGGATTCGCGTATCCCTATGCTTACCAGTGTGGTTGCGGTGAATGTTACCAATGATTTGAGCTATGCAAAGTGTTATATTAGTGTTATGGGTGATGCTGATGTGCAGAAAAAGGCCTTGGAAGGTTTAAAGTCCGCATCAGGATTTATCCGCAGAGAGGTTGGAAGAAGGATAGACCTTCGTCATACTCCGGAGTTCTTGTTTGAGATAGACCACTCTATCGAACACGGAGCATATATCAATCAGGTGATTAGTGATTTGAATAAGAATTCGAAATAAAGGTGTTTTATGAAAAAGATAATTGACCTTATAAAAAAATCGGAAAATATCTGCATCCTTGCTCATGAGAGTGAGGATGCAGATGCTATTGGAAGCAGTTATGCCTTAAGGCTTGCACTTATTGCTATGGGTAAAAACGTTACGGTGTATTTGTCCGATAGTATAACTAATAGGCTTAGCTTTATGGGCAAAGACTATCAGCTTTTTGAAGAAGAGGATGTAAAGACGTATGATTTGTGCATATGTCTTGACTGTGCCGATATATTCAGACTGGGAAAAAGACGTAGTATTTTCGATAAAGCTCACCACACCATTTGTATAGACCATCACGAAACTAATGTGGGTTTTGCTGAAGCAAACTATGTGGAGGCAGCATCTCCTGCAACGGGCGAGATTATCTACAATTTACTTGATGAAATGGGTGCAGAGGTTACTAAAGAAATAGCCAAAAATCTGTACTGTGCCATCAGCACAGATACAGGTAGCTTTAAATACAGCAATGTTCGTCCGTCCACCATGTATGTTTGCGGAAAGCTGCTTGAAAAGGGCATAGACCATGCGGAGCTTACAAGGCTTTTGTACGACACAGAAGAGCTGGGTGTACTGAGGTTTAAAGGAAACCTTATGGAAAATATCTTGCAGTACGCAGATGGCAGACTGTGCATTGTATGCGTAAGAGAAAGTGACCTTGAAAAGTATGGCATTACCGAGCGAGATGCAAGTGATGTGGTCAATATCCCAAGGTCGGTAAAAGGATGCGAGATAGCCGTATCAATAAGGGAAGCGGTAGAAAAAATAAATATCAGCTTCCGTTCAAACGGCAAATACTCTGTTTCTAAAATAGCAGAGAAGTTCTCGGGAGGAGGACACAAAATGGCGGCAGGTGCTTCGGTAAAGGATAAAACAATTGACGAAGTGCTTAAAGAAGTAGTAAAAGTTTGCGAGGAAGTAATAGATGGTTGAATATGATAAGGATGCCATTGTGTATCCGTATATTACCTCATATTTAAGGAAGGAAATTCCTGAAAGAAGCGGAATTTTAAAGGAATTGGAGGACTATGCCGAGAAAAACAGCGTGCCAATAGTCCAACCGGAAACTGCTAAGTTTTTGGAAACGCTTATGTGTCTCAAAAGACCTATGAGAATACTGGAGGTAGGATGTGCCATAGGTTATTCCGCTATTTTAATGGCGCAATATCTGGAAAAGGGCGGAAGTATTACCACTTTAGAATGGGATGGAGATATGACCGAAATTGCCCGTAAAAATATTGAAAAAGCGGGGCTTTCCGAAACGATTACAGTTATAAATAATGATGCAAAAGAGGTGCTTCCTACACTTACCGGTGAATATGATGTCATATTTTTGGACGGGCCTAAGGCGCACTATATCTATATGCTAAACGACTGC
>SVKH01000073.1 GCA_015068545.1 Oscillospiraceae bacterium | reverse complement strand
GCCGGATGAGGTAAGACTGGACACTTTGGCAAGATACTTCGCAGTACGTCCTTAGATGAGTTACCGTCGTTGTGGAATGTGGTGTGTGGCAACGTGTCTTTGGTAGGCCCAAGAGCACTCTATATGAAGTATAATTCCTTATATAATAAGGAGCAATCAAGAAGACTGGAAGTACGCCCGGGTATTACAGGGCTTGCGCAAATAAATGGCAGAAACTCCATAAGTTGGGAAGAAAAGTTTCAATATGATGTGGAGTATGTTGATAGTATTACCTTTTTAGGTGATTGGAAAATACTTTTTAAAACTGTTGTGAAGGTACTGGCACGAGAGGGAATTTCCTCTGAGACATCTGTAACAATGGAGGAGTTTAAAGGAAGTAAAACGGAGGCGTATGCCAATGAATAACCGACTGATTATCATCGGAGCAGGTGGTCACGGCAGAGTGATTGCGGATAATGCCTATAAAAACGGCTACAAGGACATCAGTTTCATAGATGACTTTGCAGAAGGACTATGTATGGGATATAAAATTATAGGCAAAACAGAAGATATAGAAAAGTATGATGACGGAAAGACCGATTTTGTTATAGGTGTTGGAGATAACCTGACAAGAAGAAAGCTTGCAGAAAGGTTTAGTGTAAATTGGATATCCTTAGTACACCCGTCTGCGCAAATAGCTATGGATGCTGTAATAGGCGAAGGTACTGTTATTATGGCAGGAGCTGTGATAAATGCCGGAGCTATAATAGGAAAGCACTGTATAATAAATTCAAGCTCTATAATAGAACATGATAATACTATCGGAGCTTTTGCACATATATCTCCCGGAGTGTCTTTGGGCGGTACAGTCAGCGTAGGAGAGGAAACTCACATAGGTATAGGTGCAACAGTGATAAACAACATAAATATATGTAGTGGATGCATTATAGGAGCAGGTGCTGTTGTTATATCAGATATTGCTCACAGCGGAACCTATGTTGGTGTTCCTGTAAAGGGTGAATTATGAAAATTTTGTATGTGACAACTATTTCATTAACTATGAATAGTTTTTTTAAACCGCATATCAAGATGTTGACTGACTGCGGAAATACTGTGGATATCGCTTGTAATTTTGAAGATATGCCTGCTGATGGTGAATATAGTGATATGGGTTGTGTTTCCCATCAGATAGATTTTTCGCGAAATCCGCTGTCTGCGGATAACATAAAAGCGTATAAACAGTTAAAAAAGGTAATAATGGAAGGCAAGTATGACATTGTCCATTGTCACACACCAAACGCATCTGTTATAACCAGACTAGTATGTAAAAGCTTGAGAAAAACCATGGGACTTAAGGTATATTACACTTCCCATGGATTCCACTTTTATAAAGGAGCTCCAATTCTTAATTGGATGGTTTTTTATCCGGTGGAAAAGCTGTGTTCTTATTTTACTGATAAGCTCATCACTATCAATAATGAGGACTATCTTTTAGCTAAAAATAAGCTGAAAGCAAAGGAGAATTATTATATCCCGGGAGTTGGAATAGATACAAGTAAATTTCAATGCAAAGATTCTATCCAGAGAAAAGACCTTGGAATTAGTGAGGACTCATTTACTATTTTGTCGGTAGGAGAGCTTAATGCGAATAAAAATCATCAGATAGTGATAAAGGCTTTGGCGAAGCTTAATAACTCCAAGGTTCACTATGTAATTGCCGGAGAAGGCGACAAAAAAGATTATCTGTTGGATTTGGCAAATAACCTTGGAATTAGCAAAAATGTTCACTTGATAGGATACCGAAAGGATCTTCCTAAAATATATCGCAGTTGCGATTTGTTCTGCTTTCCGTCCATTAGGGAAGGACTGGGGCTGGCGGCAATAGAAGCTATGGCTTGCGGATTGCCGGTAGTAGCAGCAGATAACAGAGGAACAAGAACATTTATAAAAAACGGTGTAAATGGATTTATCCTAAGGCATGATTCTGAGGATGAATTTGCAAATGCGATTGATTCGCTTTTAAAATATGAAAATCTTCTAAAATCTATGTCACTGGAAAGTGAAAAGAGTACCGGTGATTATGAAATAGAGAATATTCTTAACAGATTAAAAAAAGTTTATAACATAAATTAGATATATGTTTCTGTAAGTGTATTATTTTGAGCTCACAGAAAAAGCATAAATAAAATCGGTATATTATACCGATTACTACATCATAAAGGGAGAAAAATAATGGCAGAAAACGAAGTAAACAAGGTTGATGAAGTTAATGAGGTTAATAAAGAAGGCGAGAGAAGGCATCATCACCATCACCACCATCATCACCATAGTCATCGTAACTACTTGATGGAGATAGATGGGGAGAGAGAAAGCAACAGAAGCTCTTCTGACAAAAAGAAAAAGGACCGTAAGGTTATGAAAAAAATTGATTTGTCTGAAAAACCATTTGCTGTTTGGATTGTAATAGCAACATTCATTATAGCTTTGCTGTTTTTGATACTTATGCCTTCACAGGTTCTTTTGACTAACAGTCATTCTATAAGTAAATGGACAGCGGTTTCTGTATGCTTCAGCTTTACCTCCATAGGAAGTGTTCTTTACTTAATGAGGGACAAGCTTACTTCCAGAAAGACAGAAGGAAAGGTAAAAAAGGCTATAAAGGGAGCTACACTTTTGGTTATCAGCTCCGGTATCATACTTCTGTTTTACTTTTCGGTTTCCAATGTGTCCATAATTACCCGTAAATCCTTTGATCCGGACACAGGGTATATTACAAAGGCAGAACTGAAAATTTTGCTGGACGAATATAATATGAGTTCAGGGGCAACTGGTGGTACTGAAAGTGATAGAATACAGCTAAAGGTGCCGGAAAGAGTAAATATTGCGCCGGAGGCTCTTAATTTAGCACTTTCTGACACATCGGGAGGATCACTGGATAATACCTTTCAAAATTTCATAAAGTCGGGAACAAGACTTGATGTAGGTTATCCGGTATCAATTGAATTTGCAGTAGATCAGCTTCTTGCAGAAAAAATTTCATACATAACGGTAGAGGTTTCGGAAAATGAAGACTTTGAAGATTCAAGACTGTTCACTCTGGAGGCAGACCAAAGAAGCTGTGATGTATACCATCTAAAGACCGGTACAAAGTATTACTACCGTGTCAGCACATTCCTATCGGAAGAAGGAAATATGAATGTCCGCAATCGTACAGGAAGCTTTACCGTAGAGGATACTCCAAGAATCCTTTCCATTGACGGAATAAGAAACGTAAGAGATATTGGCGGATGGCTTAAAACCGAGGACGGAAGAAGTGTAAAGCAAGGTCTTTTGTACCGTGGTACCGAGCTTGACGGGATGGTTAAAGAGGAATACTCCTTAACTGCCATAGGTAAAGCCGATATGCTGGATGTTTTGAAGATTAAGTCTGACTTCGACCTTAGGGCGCACAATGACAGTAATCCTTTGGGCGTTAATAAAAAGTCGTTTGCAATCCCTGCATATGAAGGAATTTTCAAAGAAGCAGGAAAAAACAACGTGCGTATTCTTTTCTCGGAGCTTGCGAAAAACACGAACTATCCGGTGTACATGCATTGTACATACGGATGTGACCGTACAGGCGTTATGATGTTCCTTTTGGAGTTGATACTTGGTGTCAGCGAAGACAATGCAATAAAGGAATATGAATTCAGCTCGATGTCCATAAGTGGTATCACCAGAGAGTACTTGTTCCCGGTTATCACAGGATTGGAAGAGTACGAGGGCAGAAGTATTCAGGAAAAGGCAGAAAGCTTCCTAATATCCTGCGGAGTTACTCCAGAGGAAATCTCAGCAATAAGGGAGATATTCCTACAATAGAATTAAAGAACGTAAAAAATGCACAAGGCATAGATAATATATCTACGTCAAGTGCATTTTTATTTTAGGAAATTGCGTTTTCTATGAAATAAATATAGTGATTAAATTCCTGTGCAAGTTTTTGTCTTTGCAAAAATTCTTATTAGCATTAATAAGGCGAACATCTCCTTATCTCTCTAATAATTTAAAATATACCGTAATTCAAGTGAGGTAGCGGCGCAGCCGCTTTGTTTTTTTTGAGAAAAACTTTTAGTCCGCATTTACCTTATTTATATAAAAAGTCCTGAAACAAAATTTATAAGTATACACAGTGTAAAGCCTATCAGTGTAGGAATTACAAAGGATAGAACTGTAAGCTTTGTGCTTTTAGTTTCCTTTTTTATTGTTATAAGTGTTGTTGAGCAAGGCCAATGGAAAAGCATAAATATCAGTACATTTACGGCAGTTACCATAGTCCACCCATTTTCCCGAAACAGCGTGCCTATTGCGGAAAGTCCGGTATCGGGAGCAAGTGTACCAAGGGCAGAATATCCTGTTACAATAAGCGGTATAACTATCTCATTTGCCGGAAATCCAAGTATGAATGCAAGCAGAATGGTTCCATCCAGTCCCATTAGTTTGCCGACGGGATGAAGAAATTCCGATGCATGCAGTAGCAGCGTTTTTCCTTCTATGGATACGTTTGACATACACCATACCAAAAGACCGCAAGGTGCCGCAACCACTGTAGCACGCAGGAGGACAAATATGCCTCTATCTAAAAATGAACGCACCAGTATTTTGAAAAATTCTGGCCTTCGGTATGGAGGAAGCTCCAAGGTAAAGGAAGACGGACTGCCTTTTAAAAGGGTAACCGACAATATCTTTGACACCAAAAAGGTCATTAAAACCGATGCGGTGACAATAAGGGTGAGAATAAGTGCACCTAATAGAGATTTATATTCATCATTTGCAGGCGCTATTAAAAATAAGGTTATTAGAGTTGTTAATGCAGGAAATTTTCCGTTGCATGGGACAAGGCAGTTTGTTAGTATTGCTATGATTCTTTCCCTTTTAGAATCTATAATTCTGCATCCGGTAACTCCTGCTGCGTTACAGCCAAATCCCATACACATAGAGTATGCTTGCTTCCCGCAGGATGAGCATTTTTTAAAGTACCGGTCAAGGTTAAATGCCACTCTGGGAAGATACCCAAGGTCTTCCAAAAGTGTAAACAGAGGGAAGAATATGGCCATAGGCGGCAGCATGACGGAAACTACACGGAATAATACATGTAAAACACCGTCTACTAAGGGGGATTTGATAAATTCAGGGACATTTAAAGTAGTAAGCAGGTTAGATATGTGTTTTAGCAGCAAGGAAAAGCACTCAGACAAAAATGCGGAAACTATATTTGCTCCTGATAGAGTTATCCAAAAGATAAGCGCAAGCAATGCAAGCATTACAATGGTGGAAGTGCCTTTTCCGGTAAGGATACGGTCTAATTTCTCTGTTTTAATAGCCTTTGTTGTATTACCGCGCACCTGACATGATTCGCTTATGTATTCAGCAGTAAGGACACGACAGGAGGCAATAATATCGGTAAATTTCTCCTTAGATATTCCGGATTCTTTCAGTTTTTCTGTTTCTTTTAAAAGTGTGTCTGAAAGAGAATCAGAGGCAAGAAAGTCTACGCCTTTTTCCTTTTTTATCTTTTGGAATAATCTGTGGTCGCCGGATAGTAGCCTTAGTGCTAGCCACCTTTCGGGTAGATGCAAATTGTTTGAAAAGTGTGGAGCGAGTGCGGAGATTGCATCTTCCACCGATTTTGTGTATTTTAATAGATATGGAACCTCTTTTGTGCTATCACTTTCCATGGTGGAAATAAGCTCTTTTATTCCTTCGCCTTTTCTGGCGGAAACTGTAATCACAGGAATTTTTAAAGTATCCGCCAGCTTTTTTGTATCTATGTATATGCCTTCCTTTTTTGCTTCGTCCATCATATTTATGCAAAGGACAGTGTTTTGGGT
Source organism: Oscillospiraceae bacterium (assembly GCA_015068545.1). GTDB lineage: Bacteria > Bacillota > Clostridia > UBA1381 > UBA1381 > UBA1738. The sequence continues at coordinate 1,943 of SVKH01000073.1, read as the reverse complement.
TATTTCCATTGCCTCTAAAAGCAGTATCATGTTCCTCATCAGGCAGGTTGCACTGCACACAACTACGGTTTTTTTCGGATTTTCAAATACCAGAAAATCCAGTGCAACTTCCTCTTCGGAGGAACGTGGTGTAAGAGAATATGTACCGGGCAGGTCAGCAAGAAGCAGGTCAGAGTGCTTGCATTTTCCGAGGGATGAATCTACCGTTTTCCCAGACCAGTTGCCTGTGTGTCGCGATAAGCCTGTTAGAGTATTAAAAATACTGCTTTTACCCACATTTGGATTACCCAGCAGAGCTATCTTTGCATCACTGTTTGTTATTCTTTTGCTCATGAGTTTTATCATATCCTCACCCCAAGTGGGACTACCGTAATTCTTTCTGCATCTTCACGTCTTATTGCTATCGTGCTGTGACGCACGCGGTATGCACGGATACTGTCCTTGGCAGAGGAAAAAAGACATTCTATTTTTGTTTCGGGGATGATGCCTATATCCTGAAGTCTTTGCCTCATACCGCCTGATATATTAAGGGTATGAATCCTAGCAGCTTCTCCGGTTTTGATTGAGCTTAAACTTTTATATATCACTATTTATGCACCTCTTTTATTATATAGGAAAATACTTTTTTGGTTGGAAATTTCCGGATAGCAAGAATGTTCAAATCGCATAATGCCATATTGAGCATATTGTAGATTTTTTCAAACTCTTGTTATTGAAAATACGTCCTATATTTATGGTATGAATTATATGTTTTTATGTTACAATAGTGTAAAAGAAGGTATATGATTTGGTTGCCAATTTGGTTAATATGGGGAATTTATATTTACATAGAATACATATTCTTGTTCTTTTTACAAAACTTTGGTATAATACTGGTTGTATAATGATACTTAGGAGGATTGAGGAATGGAACTTAGCTCAATAGTGTTTACACAGGTTTTAATAATATTTGTACTTTTGATTCTGGGAGTAGTGCTTACCAAAATAGGAATGATTAAGGATTCAGGACTAAAGCAGATTACAGATATCCTTTTATATGCGGTAACACCCTGTCTGGTGGTGAACGCATACCAGAAGGATTTTTCGAAAGAGCTTGCGTCAGGGCTTTTGGCAAGCGTTGCATTTTCTGTGTTGTTTCATATAATTTCTATATTGATTTGTACGGTGTGCTTTAAACGAGAAGAAACAAAAAGATATAGAGTGAGTATTTTCAGCAGTGTTTACTCCAATTGCGGTTACATGGCAATTCCTCTTTTGACTGCAGCTCTTGGAAGTGACGGCGTGTTTTACGGCTCAGCATATCTGGCTGTTTTTACTGTATTTTACTGGACACACGGCATATGTGTGTATAAAGGTGATATGAGCGAACTTTCCTTTAAGAAATTGCTGAAAAACCCAGGGCTTATAGGTACTTTTATAGCATTGCTACTATTTCTTTTGGGTATAAAGCTACCGTATGTTATAGGGGAATCTGTAAAGCATATGGCAAACTTGAACACTCCTCTTGCGATGATCGTGATGGGTGCGTATCTGGCAAAAACTGACTTCAAAAAGGCACTTACCAATATTTCCGTATACATCGTTAGTATATTGAGATTGATAGTTTTGCCAATAGTTGCTGTTTTGATGATAAAGGTAATGGGACTATCCGACATAGTTGCAAAATCTGTGCTTATAACTGCGGCTTGTCCTACTGCGGCAGTTACCACACTTCTTGCGGCAAAGTACAACCTTGATGCAAGCTATTCTGCGGAAATAGTTGCGGTTTCTACTGTGTTTTCGATTATAACCATTCCTCTTGTGCTAATGCTTATCTGATAAAAATATTTGAATTTTAAGTGTAGCTTTCGGTACTTCCCAAGCTACACTTTTTTGTATTCAAAAAGGGGACGTAGCACTTTTTGCACAAAGTATTGGCTTAATTATACGAAAAGGGGACGTAG
>SVKH01000072.1 GCA_015068545.1 Oscillospiraceae bacterium | reverse complement strand
GGCGGAGAAGAAGCTGGTTGTAGTAAAAAACAGCGGTATTTTTAAATCACCAAAGGAAGAAGTAAAGGAATTTTGGCTAAAAACATTGGAAAACCTGCCGGATTTTGTACTCCTTCTTTTTGATGAGCAGGATGTGGATAAACGCAGTGCAACCTATAAGGCGGTTGCCAAAAAGGGACTTTGCGTAGAATTTCAGTATATGAAGGACTACGAGATTGCCGCATGGGTTATGCGTGAGGCACAAAAACAAAACAAGAAAATATCAAAGGAAAATGCGGAATTTCTTGTGAGTATGTGCGATGCCGGACTGGAAAATATAAAAAACGAGCTGGATAAGCTTTGCGATTACTCTGACAGTGAAATTTACAAAAGTGATATAGAAAAGGTGGTTTCAAAACCACTTAATATTGTGATTTTTGAGCTTACCGATGCCCTTATGCGTAAGGATAATGACAGCGCTATGTCGGTAATACTGCGACTTAAAAATAACAAAGAATCTGCGTTTAATATTCTCTACCTTTTGTCATCTTCCTTTGACAAAATGTTGCAGGCAAAGCTACTGATAGACGATGGGTACCCGTATAATACGGTGAGTACAAAGATGAAGATTTCTCCGTTTATTGCAAAAAAGTATATCGAAAGCTCAAAGGGATTCAGTCTGGAATTTTTGATTGACAGAGTTTGCAAAACGGCAGAATACGATATTGCCATAAAACAGGGCGAAACAGACGAGTGGACTGCGCTTATGCAGTATGTATTTGAAAGCTTGAATTGACAGAAAAAAGATGATAAGCTGATAGTATCAATGTCGAGCCTTGAACTAATTGGAGTTGGCAGAATACAGTGGTATTTTTCGGTAGTGCATCAGTTTCCATAAAACTAAAAAAGCCAACTCCCAAGGTTAGATTTTGATCTGACTTTTGGGAGTCGGCTTATTTTTTTGCGTTTTATGGTTCAATTTCTGTCTGCTCCGGCAATGGACCTTCCACAAAGGTAATGTCGTCTATGCCTTCGTAACCTGCCGAAATGCCCAGTATTTTATCCTTAACTCTTTGAAACTCTTCGCCCCAAAGAGGTGTGGGTTGGTAGTTGTTCCTGTTAGGCTGAGAGGATACCGAGAATGGTATAACAGACACGTTCTCATCGGGAAGTAGGTTGCCGTTTTCGAAGCAGAAGGTTTGGGTGAATATCATGGAATCTTTGTCGGATGGATTCTTGTTACCGCCAAAGCAGAAGTTGCCCAAGCTGTACAGAATGTACTTGCCCTTGTATCTTTCTATTGGCTGAAGCACATGAGGGTGATGCCCTATTACCAAATCCGCACCGTTATCTATGGCGAGTCGTGCGTATTGCTTTTGAATGGCAGTTGGTGCATACATTCTTTCCGTACCCCAGTGAAAACTGGCTATAATCAGATTTGGCTCATGAGCTTTAAGGGCAGTTATATTTTTTACAAAGTCCCGTTTGCCCTCGTATGTAAGCAGGCTAGAGCCTATAAATCCAACCTTGATACCGTTGATTTCTGCTACCTGCAGGTTTTCTCCTTCAAACCACAGTATTCCGTTTTCGTCCATAATGCGTTTGGTATCGTTAAATGCAATTTCACCATAGTCCATGGTGTGGTTATTTGCCAAATTGACAGCCTCCACAGAGGATGATGTCAGGATATTAACGTATTCGGGAGCTCCGCGGAATGCGTACTGCTTATTCTGTCTTGCACCGTTTTGGGATAATGTCCCTTCAAAGTTGACGATAGTCAGGTCATCATCTTCAAAATACGGCAGAGCGTGTTTTAAAAAATATGTGTAGTCGTTATTTTGCGCCGCTACTTCCGCTACAAATGAGCCACTTCCTGATGCACTTGCGTCAGAACCTAAGGTGCAGTCACCTGCGGCAGATACCGTAAATGCAATGATTCCTTTTTCCTCTGGCTGCTCGTTGGGTATAACTAAGGCGAATCCCAAGGGCGCAGAAAAAACGTTATTAGAATCCGGAGTGCCTTTAAATTCTGCTAGAGGTGGCAGCTTTTTGGCATATGGTGAGTCGGGTTTTACGGTGGTATTGGCTGCTTCGCCGGTGATTTGCGGCGGAGTGAAATTTTGGTTTATCCCCGATTGTACCAAATTTGAAAATGCAGTTATCGGCACCATGGATGATACCTGCACTATAATAAAAACTAATGCGGCAAATATGGTTATAACCAGTACCGAGAATATTGCAAATATAGCTTTTTTCATATAAAGCTCCTTTAGTTTGTTATAATTGGAGCGATGCTCCATGATTTGAATTGCCAGCATAATGCACTTAAGTGCAATTCATGAGTCGAAGACTCAATTCATGAAATCACGGATTTCAATTCATGCCGAAGGCAATTCATTGAATTCATTTTACCAGGAGTAAAAATGCTTGCTTGCAAGAGCATTTTTGCGACACCGTCAATTGTTGCAGTGCACAAAAGAGCACAAAAGAGCAGTAGCTCTTAAGAATTTTATGAAATAAAATTCTGCATGCAACAATTATAACACAAAATTTTACTTTAATCAACATAATTTACCATAATAAAATAGCATATAATGGTGATTTTGTTGCTGATATGGGTGTTATCCACCAATATCTTGCGTTTTACGGAGTTCTAACGGCTATAATATGGATTCCGCGGATTCGGGCAAAGTTGTAGCTGTCCAATCGGCGCATATATGCGTCATTAGAATGTGCCGAAACATAGTATCGGCGGTTTTGTATATTTCCACGGATGCCTGTCAGCACAAGAGTGTGGTAGAATTGTCCGTTTTCGCCGCCAAGCTGGATGATGTCACCAACCTGCAAACGAGAAAGCACGGCTTCCTCACCGAACGGCCCTGCTCCGTCATTGGTGGTCATGAAGTTGTAAAAATAGTTTACTCCCGACCATGACGGTGACTTGTCAAGCCCTGAAATATAGTACCATCCATAGGTAGGAGTATAGTTCATCACTCCCGAGCCTGCAAAAACGCATTGAGATGCAAAGGATGTGCAATCTCCGCCAATGCCGGTAAAATCGTAGTAAGCAGGATTTCGCGAAAGAGCCCATCTTCTTGCATAGGCAAGAGCCATATCCCGATTGTATTCTATTTCTTGCATAAAATCACTTCCTTTAAGCTTTATACAGTATAGTATGAAAAGTAGTGGCAGGTAGGTGCAAAAAGACGGATTCAATGCAGCGGTATACTTCAAATAGCGGGCGGAATATTCCATTTGTAGTGAGTGGCAAGCATACGAAGGACAAAGGTAACCGAGGCAGATACCAAAAGAGAAGGAGTTTCCGGAATGTGGAGCATATAAAGGGAATAAAAGATAAATGCTCCTGCAATAGATGCAAGGGCATAGAAGTGTTTTTGCAAAACAAAAGGTATTTCCCTTAGCATAATATCCCGTATAAATCCTCCGCCAATGCCGGTGAGTACACCTATAAATATAGCGAAGAAGGTATTTCGGGAAAATCCGCAGGTTATAGCTAGGTAAGTACCCATAGCCGTAAAAACTCCAAGTCCCAATGCGTCAAAGACATTGTTTACCGTATCTAAAATGGCTAGATTCTTTTCATAGCAGTGCTTGTTGTTTTTTGCCACAAAGAAAACGCCTACTCCGGTCAGTGCGGCAGTGGATATGTAGCCAGTATCCAAAAAAGATGCCGGAGGAAGCCTACCAAGGAATATATCCCGAGTGATACCTCCTCCTGTGGCTGTCACTACCGCAAGGACCACCGCTCCAAACGGATCCGCTTTCTTTTTTATGCCCATGGTTGCGCCGGAAATTGCAAAGGAAATTATTCCGATAGCTTCTATAAATTTCATCATCAATTCCATAAAAATACATAGCTCCTTTCTCGTTACCATATATAATATTTTGTCAAAACCGGTAATATTTCAATAAATTTCTATGAGTGACAAATGTATGAAAAATTGGATAGAAAATTGTCTAATTTGTTCAAAAAAAATAAAAAATATCATTGACACTGAGGAAGATGTGTGGTATCATCAAATACGGAGAATATTTGGAAGATACTGTATTTTGAAGTTTTTTTAAAGCGAGGCATTTTGCGTAAAAACATAGGTACAATAAGGTTTCAGGCAGATAGATTCTCCTTTTTAAGTACGCTTTATTGGAGTGATTATTATAAAAGCATTGGAAGATAAAATACTTGCAGAGGGTGAGATTCTGCCCGGCAATATTTTAAAGGTAGGCAGTTTTCTTAACCAACAGATTGATGTAAAAATGCTTGCGGAAATGGGCAAGGAGATACACAGACTCTTTGCCGATGAAGGCGTCACAAAGATTCTTACGATAGAAGCCTCGGGGATAGCGATTGCAGTTGGTGCAGGTTTTTCTATGAACGTGCCTGTTGTTTTTGCAAAGAAGAATAGATCCCAAAATGTATCAGGTGAGGTTCTTTCCACACAGGTTGAGTCCTTTACGCATAAAACTGTAAATACCATTGTAGTCAGTAAGGAGTTTGTACTACCTGAGGATAGAATCCTGATAGTTGATGACTTTTTGGCCAATGGCAGAGCTTTGGAAGGGCTTATTGAACTGGTAGAGCAGGCAGGCGCCACATTTGTCGGTGCCGCGATTGCTGTGGAAAAGGGCTTCCAAAACGGAGGAGACTCCTTGCGTAAGAAGGGATACAGAATTGAATCACTGGCTATTGTAGACAATATGACCGACGATTCCATCACCTTCCGACCGCAGAATAACTGATGATGTAAATGTAATTTTACATAAATTTAAATTATTGCCAAAAATAGGCAGGAGGAATTATAAAATGAAAAAAATACTTGCAGCACTTCTTTCCGCAAGTATGATGCTTTCCTTGGCATCATGCGGAAGCAAGGTAGAACCAACAGAAACAGACGGTATTAAAGTAGGCTTCATCTTCCTACACGATGAAAACTCAACCTACGACAAGAACTTCATGGATGCAGCAACTGTTGCAACAGAAACTCTTGGTCTGGATGCAGATCAGGTTATGATCAAGACAAACATCCCGGAAACAGCAGAATGTTACAATGCAGCAGCTGACCTAGTAGATGCTGGTTGTGATCTTATCTTTGCAGACAGCTTCGGTCACGAAGATTTCATGATTCAAGCGGCAGAAGAGTTCCCAGAGGTTACTTTCTGTCACGCAACAGGAACAAAGGCTCATACAAAGAACCTTCCTAACTTCTACAATGCGTTTGCTTCCATCTACGAAGGCCGTTACCTTGCAGGTGTTGCAGCAGGTCTTAAGCTTAATGATATGATCGAAAAGGGTATCATCAGCGCAGAAAATGCAAAGATGGGTTATGTAGGTGCTTACCCATATGCAGAGGTTAAGTCTGGTCTTACATCTTTCTTCCTTGGCGCACGTTCTGTTTGCCCAAGTGTAACTATGGATGTTAAGTACACAAACTCATGGTTTGATATCGCAGCAGAAAAGGAAACTGCAAATGCTCTTATAGCAGGCGGTTGCGTTCTTATCAGCCAACACGCAGACTCTGAAGGCGCTCCAAAGGCTTGTGAAGAAGCTGGCGTACCTAATGTAGCTTACAACCTTGATACTCGTGATTGGGGTCCTAACACAGCTTTGATTTCTTCAAAGATTAACTGGGCACCATACTTTGAACACATCATCACAGCTACAATGAACGGCACAGCCATAGAGCAGGATTTCTGCGGCGGACTTGCTGATAACGTAGTTCAAACTCTTGGCCTAAATGAAGCTGTTGCAGCTCCTGGCACAATCGAAAAACTAGAAGAGGTTAAGGCTAAGCTTATCTCCGGCGAGATTAAGGTATTCGACACAGCAACATTTACTGTTGGCGGTGCTTCACTTGAAGAATACATGGCAGACGTAGATACAGACGAAAACTTCACACCTGATACACAGGTTATTTCTGAAGGCTACTTCCATGAATCAGAATTCCGTTCAGCGCCATATTTTGATATTGACATTGACGGTATCACAACAAAATAATAAAAACGAAATATTGTCACCAGTTGTGACATAAAAAGATAATATAGGTAGGGCAGATTTTGCCCTGCCTATTGCTCTTTTATTATGAGTGAATTATTTCAATATTCCTGTGCCCGTATGGGACTTTTATTAAAAGCTTTTATCAAGAATAATTTGTGGTAGGGAGTGAGTTGAGTGAAAAACACAGCGGCTATAGAGCTTAAGAATATTACCAAAACTTTTGGTAGTGTTGTGGCGAATAAGGGAGTGTGCCTTGCTGTAAACAAGGGTGAAATTCTGTCCATATTGGGCGAGAACGGTAGCGGAAAAACCACACTCATGAATATGATTGCCGGCATTTATTTTCCGGACGAAGGCCAGATTTTTGTGGATGGAGAAGAGGTTTGTATCCGTTCGCCAAGAGATGCCTTTGATTACAGAATTGGTATGATTCACCAGCATTTTAAGTTAGTGGACATTTTTTCTGCTACGGAGAATATTATTCTGGGACTTGAAGATGAGGATAAGTTCGACATTAAAAATGCAGAAAAAAAGGTAAAGGAAATAGGTGAAAAGTACGGTTTTGCCATTGAGCCGTCGAAAAAGATATACGAGATGTCTGTTTCCGAAAAGCAAACGGTAGAGATAATCCGTGTGCTTTACCGCGGTGCAGATATCCTTATTCTGGACGAGCCTACAGCGGTTTTAACTCCACAAGAAACCAAAAAGCTATTTGCCGTTTTAAGACGTATGCGTGATGACGGCAAGGCTATCATCATTATCACTCACAAACTCCATGAGGTGCTTTCGCTGTCAGACAGAGTATCTGTTCTGAGAAAGGGCGAATATATTGGCACAGTAAAAACTTCGGAAACGACCGAAAATCAGCTTACCGAAATGATGGTAGGCAAAAAGATATCACTTAATATAGAAAGAAGTGAGACGGAAAACTCGGTTGACAGACTGACGGTGGAAGGGATAACCTGCATGAGCCGTGAAGGTGTTGCGCTTTTAGAGGATGTGTCGTTTACTGCGCGCTCGGGTGAAATACTTGGTATTGCAGGCATTGCCGGAAGCGGTCAGAGAGAGCTTTTGGAAGCTATTGCCGGTCTTCAGAAGCTAAATGACGGTAAGGTTAATTATCTAAACCCAAAAACCGGCGAGATTGAGGATTTGCGCGATAAAACACCTATGCAAATCCGTGATATGGGCGTTCGCTTGTCCTTTGTTCCCGAGGATAGACTGGGAATGGGACTTGTGGGAAATATGGACATTGTAGACAATATGATGCTCAGGAGTTATCGAAAGGGTAAGTCTGTTTTTCTGGAAAGAAAGGCACCTAAAAATCTGGCAGATGAGATTATAGAGCGTTTGGAGGTTGTAACCCCAAGTGCCAATACTCCTGTTAGAAGGCTTTCCGGCGGAAATGTGCAGAAAATTCTTGTAGGAAGAGAGATTGCGGCTTCTCCTACTGTATTGATGGCGGCTTATCCGGTGCGCGGTCTTGACATCAATTCATCATATACCATTTACAACCTCTTAAATGAACAGAAAAAAAGAGGTGTTGCAGTAATATTCGTAGGCGAGGACCTTGACGTTATTCTGGAGCTATGTGACAGGGTTATGGTCCTTTGTGGCGGAAAAATCAGCGGAATAGTTGACGCAAGGACTGCCACCAAGGAGCAGATAGGTCTGCTAATGACAAAGTCGCAGGAGGTGCATGACCATGAAGAATAAGGAAAGGGTTGTCCGCGAGCCGAGGTTTCAGGTAGTAAAAAGGGACGATATGGTGTGGTACAAGTCATGGGCTGTTCATATCATAGCTGTGCTTTTTGCCCTTATTATCTGTGGTTTCGTGGTGGTAATGCTAACGGGGTA
>SVKH01000071.1 GCA_015068545.1 Oscillospiraceae bacterium | reverse complement strand
TATAAGTATAAACAGTGCCGCAACAGTCATAATAACCTTTTTGTCCTCACGGAATCTATTGGAGAAGAATTCCGGTAAGGTGATGGAGTTATTTGCACGGATACTGTATCTGCGAAGTCTCTTTGAGACGATAAGCCAGTTGAAATATGTACCAACAGCAAGACCGATTGCTGTCCACGCCGCATCAGCCAATCCACACCAGTAAGCTACACCAGGAAGTCCCATCAAAAGCCAACCACTCATGTCTGATGCCTCTGCGCTCATAGCTGTTACCCATGGTCCTAAAGAACGGCCACCAAGGTAATAGTTGTCAGAATTTGTATTTGCTTTTCTTGCAAATACTATTCCTATTACAATAACTGCCGCCATATAGATTACCATAGCAGAAAAAATTTGAATTGTATTACTATCCATAAATAATACCTCCTCTTAGATTTACCGATATATTATACCATACATTTTTATAGAATGCAATACAGAACAGAGTATAGAATGTATTCTGTACTAAATTTACTTATTTGCTTTAATTATGGCATATTTGCACAGTATTTACACTATACATTTTCCCAAACTAAAATATATAATAAAATTAAATATTCTCTTTTTATAAAAAATGTTGATTTCTGTATTGGATAAAATATTAAACCCTTACAAAAAAATGCATCTACTTTCTTGCAAAAAAGCTTTTGGTAAAAGCTCCGCCTGCGGGCGTAGGAATAAAGTAGCATTTTTGTTATTCCGGAAATCACAACATAAAAGTAGTATATCTCCTACATAGTATCAAAAAAATGCACCGCAAGAGCTTGACATTTGCAGTGCATAATTTCTATTATCTGACACCAAATAAAAGATCCTCATAAGTCGGATACGGCCAGCATTTTCTCTCCGTCATTGTTTCCATCTTGTCTGCCGACTCTCTCACACGAGCCATTCTGGAAAGAATTACGTCCTTATAGTAATCCGCAAGCTTTTGTGCGTCACTACCTATCTGAGTAGCTTTAGCCAGTTCTTTATCAAGAGCTGACACATCACTGTACATTCTGTTTATAAGCTCAGAAAGATCACGAATAAGTCTTTCTTCATATGTACACGGTACCTCAGATATAGCAGACTTTCGGGAAATCACAGTATCACACAATGTCTTTACAAAGGATGATACTGCAGGTAGTATGTCCTTTTTCGCCATATCCAGCATCGTGCGAGCCTCTATACCAATAATTTTGGTGTAGTTTTCAAGATTTATCTCGTACCTTGCGTGCATTTCGGTTTCGGTAAATACCTTATGCTCGGTAAAAAGCTTTATATTCTTTTCCGCTATGTAGCATGGCAGAGCATCCGGCGTTGTCTTTAGATTTGAAAGTCCTCGTGCTTCCGCCTCTGCAATCCACGCATCGTCATATCCGTTTCCGCTAAATAGAATGCGTTTATGCTTTTTAATAGTTTTACGGATAAGTCTGTTTAGTGCATCATCAAAATTTTCTGCATTTTCAAGCTCGTCCGCAAACTGCTTCAAGCTCTCCGCAACAGAAGTATTAAGTACCACATTAGGACCTGATACCGATGCCATCGATCCAAGGGCACGGAATTCGAACTTGTTTCCGGTAAAAGCAAAGGGGCTTGTACGGTTACGATCGGTAGTATCCTTCGGGAATTTAGGCAGGACGTGCACGCCTACACGCATAATAGATTTTTCCTTTGCATCGTAGTCCTCGTCCTTTTCTATTGCCTCAAGTATTTCGGTAAGCTCTTCTCCAAGGAATATGGACATTACCGCAGGAGGTGCCTCATTTCCGCCAAGACGATGATCATTTCCGGCAGAAGCAACAGATACACGAAGCATATCCTGATATTCGTCAACTGCCTTTATTACACTGCACAAAAACAGCAGGAATTGCGCGTTTTCGTAAGGTGTCTCACCGGGATCAAGTAAGTTTTTACCCGTATTTGTGCAGATAGACCAGTTATTATGCTTACCGCTACCATTTACGCCGGCAAAGGGTTTTTCGTGAAGAAGACATACCATATTATGCTTTTTTGCCAAGCGCTGCATAAGCTCCATGGTAAGCTGATTATGGTCTGCAGCAATATTAACGGTAGTGAAGATAGGCGCAAGCTCATGCTGAGCAGGAGATGCTTCGTTATGTTCGGTTTTTGCTAGGATTCCTAACTTCCACAGTTCTCGGTCAAGCTCTTTCATAAAGGCTGACACTCGTGACTTTATAGTACCAAAGTAATGGTCATCAAGTTCTTGTCCTTTTGGCGGCATAGCACCGAAAAGAGTTCTTCCTGTAAACAACAAATCCGGACGTTTATCGTACATATCCTTGTCCACAAGGAAGTATTCCTGCTCCGGACCAACAGTTATCTTAATAGAGGTAACATCGTTATTTCCAAATAATCTTACCACTCTTAATGCCTGACGGTTAATTGCCTCCATAGAACGTAGGAGTGGCGTTTTTTTATCCAAAGCCTCTCCGCCGTAGGAACAAAATGCCGTAGGAATGCACAATGTATTTTCCTTAATAAAAGCGTAAGAAGTTGGATCCCAAGCAGTATATCCTCTTGCTTCAAAAGTGGCACGAAGTCCGCCTGAAGGAAAACTTGATGCGTCAGATTCGCCTTTAACAAGCTCCTTTCCCGAAAACTCCATTATTATATTGGAGGTATCTGTTGGAGATATGAAGCTGTCGTGCTTTTCCGCCGTAATACCCGTCATAGGCTGGAACCAATGAGTATAGTGGGTTGCACCGTTTTCTATTGCCCAATCCTTCATGGAATTTGCCACTACATGAGCTATGTTAATGTCCAGATGCTTGCCATCCTTTATTGTCTTTTGCAAAGCCTTGTAGGTTTCCTTTGGCAAACGCATCTTCATAACGTTGTCATTAAAGACTTTGCAGGCAAAAAGCTCTGTTAAGTTCTCCATCATATTACACTCCCTATCTTGCAATCATATGAAAAAGGGATTGTTAAATTTAACTTAACAGTCCCTTTATTTACAGATAAAAGTATAACACTCTGTCATCTATTTTGTCAATAGATAATTGAGCAGTTTTTGCTGTTTTGGTAAAGTAAACCAATGCGACAGCTCAAACCTCGCACAAATTACAGCTTTATGTCATCAAGACTTTTAAATTGGTATCCGCATTCTCTGCCATAATTGATGAGCCTTTCCAGCATCTGGGCATTGTCCCTTGAAACTGCATGAAGCAAAAGGACGCATCCATCGTGGAGATATGGAGTAACCATTTCTAAAGCTTTGTCTGCTCCTACTTCGGAATTTCTCACCCAATCCTTATATGCAAAACTCCAGAAAGCGGTCTTATAGCCTTCTTCCTTGGCAACCGCCAGCACTCTTTCGCTATATTCTCCTTCGGGAGGACGCATATATGTCATATGAATGCCAAATCTTTCGAAAAATTTGTCGTCTAATATTTTCAGTTCTTCCCTTATCTTATCGTCACTTCCCAATTTGTGAAGATTGGGGTGGTTCTGGGTGTGGTTCCCGACTACATGACCTTCCTCCACCATTCTTTTTATTAAATCCTGCTCCTTGTCAAAATACGCACCTGTCACAAAAAATGCCGCAGGAACTTCACACTTTTTTAAAGTGTCCAAAATTTCTGCTGTGTATCCGTTTTCGTAACCTTCGTCAAAAGTCAGATACAGCGTTTTGTTCCCGCTTTTATCCATGTAAAACGCGTCATATTTAGGAAGCATCTCTACAATTTCCTTTGGCACATCAGGTTGGGCATTCTTGTTCTTTTTTATTCCCCAGCCCACGCCTTTGTCCGAAATCACTTTACTTTCTACATTTTCCATAGTCTGTGTCACATCCTCGCCACTGCTTCCGCATCCTGTTAAAGTCAGCAAAAGTATGGCACATAAAATCTTTTTCATGCAATCACCTCATTATCGATATAATTATATATACTTGAGAAAAAGAAAAAATATATCATTTTTTAATTTTTTTCAAAAAAAGCCTTGACAAATTCTGATTTATTGGTTATAATTATATTCGTTGTTGACATGGCGGTATAGCTCAGTTGGCTAGAGCACACGGTTCATACCCGTGGTGTCATAAGTTCAAATCTTATTACCGCTACCAGAAAAAAGCATCAGTCTTGATACAAGATTGGTGCTTTTTTTAACTAAATCCGTCCTGCGACGGAATAAATCACCTGCGGTGGATGAAATCTGCTTGGCATATGAAATCACCGTTGGTAATAATAAGACGGATTTAATTTCATCAAAGTAGAAAGACTTTGATTTCATCCAAACTTGTTTGGATTTCATCGTGAGGATAACGAAGAATTTCATTATTGAAACATTTTAATTTTTATAATAAATAAAGTAAAAAAGACTGACTTTTTGAGTTTTCCTCAATTAGTCAGTCTTTCTTTTACATCAAATTCTCGTTATACCTTGCTCTTTCGCCGCCGATGAATTTGCATCTGGTGCGTGCCGCTATTATACTTGCTTCTCCAATCTTGTTTTTGCTAAGCCTTACCGGCACAGCAACAGCTTTAAGGTGCATACCTATAAGCGTTCCACCTATGTCCACGCCTGCGTCACCTCGGATACTTTCCACCACAACAGGGTTTTCAAAATTATTATATGCCTCTGTTGCAAGAGAACCGCCTGCTTTTGGCTGTGGCACAACATTCACATATTCTGCAAATGGCACTGCAGCCCTTTCTATAACAATCGCCCGGTTAAGATGCTCACAGCACTGTATAGCAAGATATATTCCTCTTTCCTTTAAAGGTTCATAAAGCCCTGCAAACAGCAATTTTGCAGCATCAGGACTGGAATTTGTCCCTATCTTATCGCCCAAAACCTCACTAGTGGAGCATCCTACTACAAAGATATCTCCCTTATTAAGCTTTGCCACACTGCATAATTCCTCTACTACGGCTTTAGCTTCATTTTTAATATTATCCATTTTTATCCTCGTTAATCTAAATCTGTACTGATTTTATACGCCAGAGTCATAAGAGAATCGGTAAGATGTACATTCTCTATCATTACAGGCTCCGGCATTTCAAGCTCTACCGATGTAAAATTCCAAAAACCTTTTATACCGCAATTTTTTAATCTCTCTGCCACAGACGTTACGTTATCCTTTGGTAGTGTAAGAATAGCAATATCCGTCTTATTCTCACGTACAAAATCTTCCATTTTGTCCATAGGCATAACAGGTATTCCGGATACATCCTTCCCGATTTTTTCCGGGCTGATATCGAACATTGCACTGATTGTAACGCCTCGATTCTTTATCCCCTGATAGTTGGCAAGTGCACGTCCTAAGTTACCTGCACCTATTATAACTGCACTGTGTCCCTTTGTAACACCAAACAAATTTTCTATTTCCTCGGTAACGTATTGTATGTTGTAACCGTAGCCCTGCTGACCAAATCCGCCAAAATAGCTAAAATCCTGACGAATCTGACTTGCTGTCACGCCCATTTCCTTCGATAGAGCCCCGGATGAAATTCTCATTTTGCCATTTTTGTTAAGTTCTTTCAAGTATCTGTAATAACGTGGTAATCTTCTGATAACCACTTCAGGTACTTTTTTATCCTTCTTTTGCAAACCGGTTTCCTCCTTTTAAATTTTACAGCAACTTTCTTCTAAGTTCGTCAGCAGATTCTGCGCTAATATAAGCAGGAGGAATGTCCAGTACTGTTTTACATCCTTTTTGACCTTCCTGATTCAAGCGGTATGCAGCCCTTGCGTATGCAATTATCACAGAGCTGGTAAATTCCGGATTGGAATCAAGCTTCAGGCTGTATTCTATAACATGCTTATTTTCGCCGTTAAATCCTGTTTTTCCGCTTCTGATTACAAATCCACCATGAGGTATTCCACTATGATCCCTATCAAGTTCTTCCTTGGAGATGAAATAAACTGTGGTGTCATAATCTGCGAAATAATTCGGCATTGTCTTTATTTCCTGCTCTATTCTGCCTTTGTCGGCACCATCCTCCGCTACAACGTAGCAGACTCTTGTGTGCTTTTCTCGTACAGATAGCTCAGGGTTTTCGCCATTTCTTACTGCTTCCAAAGCTTTCTCCACAGGTATGGTATATTGCTTTGCATCTAAAACGCCGTCTATTCTTCTGATAGCATCGGAGTGACCCTGACTAACACCCTTTCCCCAGAAGGTGTAATCCTTACCTTCCGGCAAAATAGCTCCTGCATACATTCTATTAAGTGAGAACATTCCCGGATCCCAACCAACAGAAATGATTCCGATTTTTCCCGATTCTTTTGCATTTTTATCCACATTTTCAAAATGCTCCGGAATTTTTGCGTGAGTATCAAAACTATCTACCACGTTAAAATACTTAACGTATTCCGGTGTCTGGGAAGGCAGATCGGTGGCACTTCCGCCACAGAGTATAAGGACATCAATTTTGTCCTTCATTCCTTCAAGATCGCTTATATTGTACACTCCAACACCCTCTGTACGAATAGTAACAGATTCCGGATTTCTTCTGGTGAATACACCCACAAGTTCCATATCACTGTTTTGTCTTATGGCAGCTTCTATACCTCTTCCCAGATTTCCATAGCCTAAAATTCCTATTCTGATTGCCATTATTATCTTCCTTTCATCACGAACACTTTTTAGATACATTTAAACTCCTTTACAGCACAGCATCTAGAAAGCTCCGATACAATTTCATCAATCTTTATTTTCTTTGGCACTTTTATTTCAAGAAAAACACAAGTTTTTCCATCTTTCTCTTCTATTTTTAACTTATTTACGTTAATTGATTCCTCGTTAAACCTTTCAAACAAATCCTGTATTCGCACTTCCTCCGAAGGCTCTAGAATAACCTCATAGTTTAATCCATCATGTCGTAGCTTTTCCATAATAGATTTTAGACCAAGCATAGAAAAAAGCATAAGAAGTACTATGGCAAATGCTATTGCATAATATCCGGCACCTACTACCAAACCAACACAAGCTGTTGTCCACAGCCCTGCTGCTGTAGTTATACCGCGTACTCTGTTTCCGTCAACTACAATACTGCCGGCACCCAAAAAACCTACTCCGCTTACTACCTGAGCCGCCATACGCATTATTTCGGGACTTATGCTGTACTCTTCCACCAACACTTCACTAAGCACCATTACAGATGCCGCACCAAGGCACAATACTATATGCGTCCTTAACCCTGCATCGTGATTTATGCCTCTTTCAAAGCCGATTATTCCTCCTAATACAACTGCTGCAAACAGCCTTAATATCAGTTCAAATTCCAAACCTCTTCCTTCTTTCTATTTTATACAAGTGTTATATTTTGTACTTCTTGCCAGAATTGTTCAGTACTGAATTCACAAATCATAAAGTAAAGTACTTTTATGTTCAAATTTTAAACCCACATCTAATTTATTATATCACTCAGCCAATGATTTGTCAATTTCCCGCCTTTGATTTTTTTAAATCAGCCGAAAACTCTCTTAAATACTCAATTTTACAGGAACTGGCCTACCTATCTCTAAATAACCTGTACCTGTTCTGCATGAATAACACAAAATTTTAACACCATTTTTGTAGGCAAGCTCCAGTGCCTCTCCAAACTCCTTATGAGTTTTCATATTTGGGGTAAAATACTTAGCCTTTTCGGTTTGTACCACAAAAATTATATAAGCTTCATAGCCGTTTTTCCTTGCATTAATCAGTTCATTTATGTGCTTTACTCCACGCACAGTTGGAGCATCAGGAAAAAGAAGAACTCCATCCTCTTCAAGAGTAACTCCCTTTACCTCAACGAAGGCGGATGTTCCGCCATGTTCCACATAAAAGTCAAACCTTGAGTCTCCATACACAGCCTCAGGTTTAACCATGGTAACATCACGAAACAACCCGCCTTTTTTG
>SVKH01000070.1 GCA_015068545.1 Oscillospiraceae bacterium | reverse complement strand
AGGGGCAGTAGCCGGCGGAAAAGTAATGAGGGCTATATCGGTATTTTTGATTGCAATGCTTATAGCTATCGAGATATTCCTAATAATACTTAGCAGATTTAATTTTTCTCTGATGTTTATTTGCGTATTTTTAGCCGGAAATATTTTTACTAATAAGGAAAAATACCATTTAGACTATGCAAAGGAAATTATGTACTACAAGCAAAAGGATAAGGTCAAAATCAAAAAGGTAAAAAGCTTGCTGGTAAAGTCTGATGCAGAGTACAAGGATTTGGTTAAAAACTTCTCAATGGGAAGCTCCTATATCATATTTAAGGAAAACGAAAATGGAAAAATAGACGAAATATTAACAGAAAAGGAGATAATACAAGAGATAATCAAATAGAACTTTATATAGAAAAATCCTCCTGATTTTCAGGAGGACCCTTTTAAGATTTAAGTATTAAACCGCGTAATTGCAACTGTTTATAAAACTAATCCTTGTAATTTAATCTTATTGAGTTTTATGTTTAGTTCTTTTGCTCCGCCATAGGCTTAGGGGTAACATAAACTGTATTATAGTTTTCGTATATTACCATTCCCGGTTTAGCTCCGTTGGGCTTTTTTACATTCTTTATCTGGGTGTAGTCCACGGGAACTTGGGAGGATTCTCTTGCCTTAGAATAGTAGGCGGCTAGCTGTGCTGCTTCCATCATAGTAGTCTTTGGCACATCTTTATCTACACCCAATTTAATTATTGTGTGGGAACCGTGAATATTTTTTGTGTGAAACCAAATATCGCCGGTGTTGGCAAACTTTAGAGTAAGCTGGTCGTTTTGGGTGTTGTTTTTACCAACATATATATCAAAACCATCGCTGGATATAAAGTGCATCGGTTTGGCTTTTACCTTTTCCTCTTTTTGGTTCTTTCTCCTTGCATGAAGGTATCCAAGCTGCGATAATTCCTGACGGATCATATTCAGGTCTGCTTCTGACGTAGAGTTTTCGCAAGCTACCAATGTGCTTTCCAGATAAGCTAAATCCTCTGTGGCGGAGATAATCTGTTTTTTAACTTCCACTTCTGCATTTTTTAGCTTGTTGTAGAGCTTGTAGTATCGTTGGGCATTTTTTGGTGCCGTAAGGTTAGGCATAAGCTCAATCTCTATTTCCGGACAACCCTCCTCATAGTAGTTTTCGGCAATGAGCTTGGTTTGTCCCGTTTTAATTCTATAAAGGTTTGCGGTTACGATATCTCCGTAAATCTTATACTTTTCCTTGTTTTCCGCATCTTTTAAGGTTTTGTTCTGAATAGCTATCTTCTTAGCACATCTGTCTATGTTGTTGTGAAGTATTTTTAGCAAATCAGCAGATTTTTGTTTTATTCTTTCTCTTGAATCACGTTGATGATAAAACTCTCTCACCACGTCATTCATAGTATCAAAACCAACTGATTTGTAGGAGTCACCATATTGTTCTATCTTAACACAGGAGAAGTCAATGGGTTTATCGGTTTCATCGTAGACTATGCAAGGGAAGAAGGACATATCCTTTGCAAAATTTGCAGTTATTTTCGTGATTGAGTCCTTTTCGCCGGAGGTTAGCTCTCCGCAAACTTTTGAATTGGTTTTAGTTACCGAATAGACTATTTCCCTGGCAATAATTGGGCTTATTCCGGATACTGCGGACATTATAGCCTGATCCGGCATCTTACCGTCTAGGGAAAAATCCAAAGATAGATTGTATATTTCATCAGATAAGATTGATAGCTTATCCTGCTTTGGAGGTCTTAAGTATTCTGCTCCAGGCAAAATCTGCCTGAAAGAGCTTACTGTAAAGTCAACGTGTTTTGCCGAATCAATGATCTTGTAATCGCTGTTAGTCAAAATTACATTGGAGTTTCTTCCGGTTATCTCGGTAATAAGGTGTTTTACAGTAAGGTCACCCAGCTCATTATAAGACTCTACATCAATTTCTACTATTCTTTCATAGTCAGGTTGAGATATTCTGACAATCTTACCTCCTTGCAGATGTTTTCTCAGTAGCATACAAAACATAGGAGGTGTTTTGGGATTTTCTTTTGTTATGTCTGTGAAATGAACCCTGGGATTATTAGAGCTTGCACTAAGCACAAGCTTATAGTTTCCCCCAAAGGTGCGTACAATAAGCAGAATTTCGTCTTTTTCCGGTTGATGCACCTTGTCAATCTTCCCGCCAATCAGGGAATAGGATAGTTCTTCCACTATTTTTTTTACACAAATTGTATCAAATGCCATAGTTTTACCCTCCAATAAAGGTATTATATCATAATTACAGAAAAAAATCAAAAAAAACTAAAAAATTTTTCAAAAAAGTATGTTAATTTCAAAAGTTTTGTGGTATAATAGTTTGAATAATGGTAAGGTGGGTGAATTATGTGCTGAAAAGTATGACAGGATATGGAAGAAATGAGGCTATAGTCGGAGGAAAAAAGATTCTGTGTGAGATAAAGTCTGTAAATCACAGGTACTCAGACTATTCTATCAAAGTTCCAAAGTATTACGGTTTTTTAGAGGACAAGGTCCGTGAGTTTGCCTCAAAGTACATTTCAAGAGGAAAAGTGGATATTTACATACAGGTAGAAAGCTATGAGGAAGCAGACAAGGACATTGTAGTTAATAAGGAACTTGCCAAGGCATATTTAGAGGCTCTCAAAAGCCTTAGGGATGAGTTTGGACTAAGGGACGATATTTCGGTAATGTCAGTATCCCGATACCCGGATATTTTCGTTCAGGAGCGCAAGGAAGAAGACGAAGAGGCTTTGTGGAGTAATGTTGAAACAGTGCTTGAAGCTGCAGTCGTATCCTTTGTTCAAATGCGTGAACGCGAAGGTGAGCGTATCCAAAAGGATCTGGAAAATAGAGTACGCTATATGAAAACCCTAGCAGAAAAGATAGGCAGTCGCTCAGAAGAAACTGTAAAAGAATACAGAGAACGTCTTTACGAAAAGATAAAAGAAGTTCTGGAAGATAGAGAAATTGATGATGCCCGTGTTTTGACCGAAGTTGCTATTTTTGCCGATAAGGTTGCTGTAAACGAGGAAATGGTCAGACTAAACAGTCATTTTGAGGAATTTTTTACAATCACATCGTCAAATCAGCCGGCAGGCAGAAAGTTGGATTTCCTTATTCAGGAGATTAACAGAGAAATCAATACAACAGGATCAAAGGCAAGTGATATTGAAATTGCCAAGCTTGTTGTTGAATTGAAGGGTGAAACGGAAAAACTTCGTGAACAAATCCAGAACATTGAATAGGAGAATACTATGAAACTAATACATATCGGCTTTGGAAATATTGTAATTTCTGACAGAGTTGTTGCCATCATCAGTCCGGAGTCTGCACCAATAAAACGTGTAATCCGCGAAGCTGAAGAAAGCGGAAAATTAGTTAATGCCACCTACGGCAGAAGAACAAGAGCTGTAATCGTTACCGACTCTGACCATATTATCCTTTCGGCTCTTCAGCCTGAAACAATCTCAAACAGACTGGTTCAGGAGGATTCTGCCGATGAGTAAAGGTGTTTTGTTTATAATATCCGGCCCATCGGGAACCGGAAAGGGAACTGTATGTGAGCAGCTTTTAAAGGAAGATAACATATTCCTGTCTATTTCCGCAACCACCAGAGATAAAAGGGCAGGCGAGGTTGAAGGTGTGACCTACTACTACACCACCGAAGAGATTTTCAAAAGCATGATAGAAAACGGCGAAATGCTGGAACACGCAGTATATAGCGGAAATTATTATGGCACACCTAAAAAGGCCGTAGAGGATATGCTTTCAAATGGCAAGAATGTCATACTTGAAATCGAAGCTCAAGGAGCGTTAAAGGTAAAAGCCTTAATGCCGGAGGCTATTATGATATTCTTGGTTCCGCCATCAATTGAGGAGCTAAGAAATCGCCTTAAGCAGCGCGGACGAGAAAGTATAGAAGAAATAGAAAGACGAATAGAAGCAGCAAAATGGGAATTTTCCCAATCACCAAAGTACAACTATGTTGTTGTAAATAACCAGTTAGAAACCTGTGTTTCCGATGTTCTTAACATCATCAAAAAGGAAAATGAAAGACAGGAAATGATAGAAAGATTATTAAGTGAAATATAAAGGAGAAAAAATCATGATTATTAAACCAGGAATCAGCACACTTGAAAAATGCGTAGATGACGGATGCAGATATGTTCTTGTAACTGTCGCTGCAAAGAGAGCAAGAATGCTTGCAAAGGATGAAGAATGTCTAGTTGCTTGTGAATCAGAAAACCCTGTAACAAAGGCAGTAACAGAACTTGCATCAGGAAAAATCGGATATAAAGCAGCTGATACACAAATCTAATCAGGAGGGAAAGTTTCTTGATTGCCGAAGTTATTGTCAACCACAAATCCAAAAAAGTTGATAAACCCTTTGATTATGCCGTTCCTGTGGGAATGGATGTAAGGATAGGTTCTTGTGTCATCATACCCTTTGGTGCCGGTAATATTCATAAGGAAGGGTATGTTGTGGCGGTCAAGGACAGCACAGACGCAAAAAGGCTTAAAAGCATTGTTCGAATTTCCAAGGCAATTATCCTGTTTAATGAAAAACAGTTGGAGCTTATAAAATGGATCAGGGAAAAATATCTGGTTACTTACCTTGATGCAATACATCTTGTTGCACCATCCGGCACAGGAGTTAAGGAAGAACAGTGGCTTAGAGTAATAGACCATAAAGAGCCTAGGAGTAAAAAATCTCAAGAGATATTAAAGAGGATTTGTGATAACGGTAATGAAATCGAGATAAATTTCCTTATGAGTCTTTTTGATACCGACATAAAAAGTCAGGTAAAAGACTTAATTAAAAAGGGTATTTTAGAGGTATTCTACCAAGATGCAAGACAGGTGAAGGATAAAGTTATTCGTATGGCAAAGCTTTCGGATGAAGATGCAGACCTGTCCGTTGTTATAGAAGATCTATTTCGCCGAAGAGCAGTTGTTCAAGGCAGGATGCTAGAGCTTCTGTCAGAGTGTAATAAGCTTTCTCTTGCTGACCTTGTTAATTTTTCCGGAGGTAATTATCAGGCGGTGAAAGCACTTGAAGCAAAGGGCTTTATAGAGATTTTTGATCAGGTGGTGTATAGGGAGGTCTCTCATAACAGAGAGATGATGCAAAAGAATCCTGACACCATAGTCCTGACTGATCAGCAGGAATCCGTTTTGAGGGAGCTATCTAAAGGGATTGATACTAACGTATTTCAGCAATATTTACTTTTTGGAGTAACAGGAAGCGGAAAAACCGAAGTATATATCAGAACTATAAAAAAGGCTCTTGAAAACGGGAAAAATTCAATAATGCTTGTGCCGGAAATCTCTCTTACGCCACAGCTTGTATCAAGATTTTCTGCGCGTTTTGGTGATGATATAGCTATAATACATAGCGGATTGTCACTGTCGGAAAAATATGACCAGTGGAAAAAAATCCGTGAGGGACAAGCAAGAATAGTAATAGGTGCAAGGTCTGCCATATTTGCTCCACTTGAAAATGTAGGAGTTATCATTATGGATGAAGAACATGAGCAGTCCTACAAGTCAGAAATGACGCCCAGATACACCACTCATGAAGTGGCAGAGTATTTGGCAAGACAACATAATGCTATTTTGCTCTTCGCATCTGCTACGCCAAGCATTTCCACATATTACAAGGTAGAAAAAGGCGATCTCAAACTACTGGAGCTTACAAAAAGGTATAACGATATGCCTGCTCCTGGAGTGAAAATAGTTGATATGCGCAAGGAACTGGAAGATGGTAATAAATCTGTACTAAGCCGTGCGCTAAAGGAAGAGATTAGTAAAAATCTTGAAAACAAGGAACAAACTATACTCTTTCTTAACAGAAGAGGGTTTTCCACCTTTGTATCCTGCAGAGAATGCGGTTTTGTGGCGGAATGTCCTAATTGCAGTATTTCTCTGACATATCACAAAAACGACAATACCTTAAAATGTCACTATTGTGGGCATACGGTAAAGAATTACACTCTTTGTCCTTCTTGTGGCAGCAGATATATACGGTATTTTGGTGGCGGAACCCAAAAGGTAGAGGACGAAATCAAAAAGATATTCCCAAATGCTTCCACGATTCGTATGGATGTTGATACTACCGGAAAAAAGAATGGTCATGCGAATATTTTGCATCGGTTTGAAAGTGAAAAAATAGATATCATGATAGGTACGCAGATGGTGACAAAAGGTCTTGACTTCCCAAATGTGACCTTGGTTGGTGTGATTTCTGCGGATACAATTTTGAATATAGACGATTTTCGTGCAGGAGAGAGAACCTTCTCCATAATTGAGCAGGTTAGCGGCAGAGCCGGACGTGCAGAAAAGCCGGGACGCAGCATTATTCAAACCTACTCGCCGGAAAATAACGCAATTAAGCTTGCAAAAGAACATAACTATATAGAATTTTATAAAAAGGAAATATCTGCAAGAGGAGCTCTTTGGTATCCTCCATTCTGCCAGATAACTTCTGTAATCTTTTCTTCAAAGAACGAGTTTTCTGCAGCAAAATGTGCAAGGTGCTTTGCAAAAAGCATGATGCCTGCAAAGGAAATCTTAGCTAAGTTACAGATACTAGGACCTATTCCTGCTTATGTTTCCAGAGTAAAAAACCATTATATATACAGATTAACAATTAAATGTGAGAATAACGATGATTTGAATGAATATCTATTATATGCAAGAGATAGGTGTATGGAAGACGATAACTATTCAAATGTCACCATTGTTATAGATAAAAATCCAAATAGTATGGGGTGATAAAATGGCGCTTAGAGAAATTAGAAAAAAAGATGATGAAATACTATCAAAGGTATGTAAAGAGGTCAAAGCTTTTGATAATAAGCTGGCTATATTGCTGGATGACCTTTATGATACAATGAAAAAAAACAATGGAGTAGGGCTTGCTGCACCTCAGGTAGGAATATTAAAAAGAGTAGCTGTGATAGACATAGGAGAAGGCAAGATAGAGCTTGTTAACCCTGTTATCACCAAAACAGAAGGCTCTCAGGTAGGCTCAGAAGGATGCCTTAGTGTACCTGGTGTTTACGGCGAGGTAGAGAGACCTTTTGCTGTTACGGTAAGTGCTTATGACCGAAATGGTGAAAAAATTGAAATTTCAGGAACAGAACTTTTAGCAAGGGCACTGTGCCACGAGATCGAACATCTTGACGGTCACCTATTCTTGGAAAAAGTGATCAGATTTGAGGAATAAAATATGAGAATACTATTTATGGGTACTCCCGATATCGCATCAGCTTGCCTTGAGGCGCTGATAGAAGACGGAAAAAACGTGGTTGGTGTTGTCAGCCAACCGGATAGACCAAAGGGAAGAGGTCATAAGCTTATGCCTACCGAGGTAAAGGAAGTAGCTCTTTCCCATAACCTTCCGGTATATCAGCCGGAATCTTTAAAAAATGGCGAATTGAAGTCGGTTTTGGATGAACTAAAGCCGGATTTGATAGCAGTTGTTGCATATGGAAAGATTCTTCCGGAATATATCATAGACTATCCAAAGTATGGCTGTATCAATGTTCATGCGTCTTTACTGCCAAAGTTGAGAGGTGCGGCTCCTATACAATGGTCTATAATAAACGGAGATAAAAAAACCGGAGTGACCACTATGCTTATGGATAAAGGTCTTGATACCGGAGATATGCTTTTGGTGGAAGAAATAGAAATAGGTGAGTATGAAACATCAGAGGAGCTTTTTGAAAGAATGGCAAAGATTGGCGGAAGACTATTGTGCCGCACAGTTGATGAAATAGAAACAATTGTGCCTGTTCCGCAAAATCACAGCGAATTTACCTATGCACCTATGATTACCAAGGAAATGGCGCATATTGACTGGTCTAAAAGTACAGCCGAAATTTCAAAGCTTATATGCGGAATGAATAGTTGGCCTATGGCTTTTGCATACTATAACCAAGAGCCGGTAAAAATCATCTCTGCTGT
>SVKH01000069.1 GCA_015068545.1 Oscillospiraceae bacterium | reverse complement strand
GACAGCAATGGACTACACAGAAAAAACAGTATCTTCAAGAGAAATATATAACGGAAGAATAATTCATGTAAAAGAGGACACAGTTCAACTTCCCGATGGAAAGCTTGCCGGCAGAGAGCTTGTAATACACCATGGCGGTGTAGGAGTAATCGCTGTGGATGAGGATAAAAACGTTCTGACAGTTACTCAGTACCGCAAGCCTTATGACGAAATGGTATTGGAGGTTCCTGCAGGCAAATTAGAGCCGGGAGAAGATCCGAAAAGTGCTGGCATACGCGAGCTTCAGGAGGAGACAGGGTATCAGGCAAAGAATGTGGAATATATCGGTAAATACTACCCTACACCGGGATATTGCAGCGAGATAATCAGCCTCTATCTTGCCACCGACCTTACATTTGTAGGGCAAAACCTTGACGAAGGCGAATTTGTGGAGGTTAAGAAGATTCCTATTTCCACCTTAGTGGAAATGGTGATGAACAACGAGATTTATGACGCAAAAACAGCAATAGCAATATTGAAAGCGGATAAGATATTAAACTAAACATTTTAATTACAATAACAAGATGTGATTTTTTAACGAAATTACATCTTTTTTTGTTGCCGTATAAATCTAGTTGACTAAATTCAAGTGATGTGATAGAATATATATGCCAAACTAATTTAATACTGTGAATTTGGGTTATTTTTTATTGGGATAAATATACCCTTTTTTGTGCATACTTGTTTTATAGAATTTGTTAAAAACGCAAATTCCTCGTAATGCAAGTATGTTTAACCCATTATGTATAAATTAGTTTGGCGACTATCGGAGTTTGCGTTTTTTATGCGTCTGCTTCGGTAGGCGCATTTTTTATTTTATTATACATATGGGAGGAAAAAGAAATGAAAAAATTAAAATCTTACTTCACGTTTTTTATGGTTGTTCTCTTGTTGGGAACAGGGACAACGGTATTTGCCGGTTCAACATATATTGAAGAGATAAAACAGTCAGTAACCCTTGTCGTCGGGGAATCATATTCGGGAGAGGTTTCCGCATTCATGTATAGCGGCATAGGTTCAATAGAAATAGGTGGCGCCAAGTCCTCTAAAACAGGCATAATTGAATTCACAAAAAGAGAAAAAGGTTCATCAAAAGCAACCGTATATTTCTCTTGCACTGCGTTAGCACCTGGAGAAACTACAATCTCTCCAAGTAGTTCTTATGTAAAAAATACAAGTACAAACTACACAGTTTGCGAAAATTGCGTAAAGATTACCGTACTTTCCCCTACCTTTAAGGTACTATTTGAACCTAACGGTGGTATGTGTAATGTATCAAATCAAAATATAGAATATAAACAAAGATACAGTTACTATAACTTTCTTCCCGTGCCTACTCGGGTGGGATATAACTTTGCAGGGTGGTATGACTCTGCCAACAACCGAATCACAGATTCAACAATTTTTAACCAGAAAAACAATATGGTATTATACGCAAAGTGGACCCCGATTCAGTCTAATGTCTGGTTTGACACAGGAATTGCTGATACTGCATACGAATACAAAACCATATCCTTTGATTCGTCATTCGGCGAACTACCCATACCAACAAAATACGGTTATGACTTTACAGGATGGTTTACCGACAAGACTTATGGCACAGAGATAACTGCAAACAGCATAGTAAACACAACAGAAGACCTTATTCTGTATGCCCATTGGAATCCTAAAAGAATCACAGCAATTACACTTAATAAGACTTCATTAACTCTTACAAAAGGCAAAAGTGAACAACTACTTCTTGATATATCACCATCTGATGCTGTAAGTGAAGACCTTATATGGGAATCTTCTGACAGCAGTATAGCAACGGTATCTAACGGATTGGTAACCGCTGTTTCTTCTGGAACTACGACTATAACTGTTTCCACAGCCGATGGTTCTCTATCTGCATCTTGTGTTATTACAGTAACGAAAGCCTCCGGAACGCCATCCCTATCTGCAAGCAACGCAAAAATTGATGTTACATTGGAAGGGGATACAGATGTAGGAACAATTTATGCCGCCATATATGATATAAATAATAGATTTTTATATGCCAAAGTATATCCAGCCATCGAATCACTTTCCATTGAGCTTACTCCTGCACAAAATGGAGCTTACGCAAAAGTAATGTGGTGGAATGATATGCTACCAGTATGTAATTCTCAGGACATTTCACTCTAAAGTATATCATGGCCACTTTTACAGTAAGCCTTCATTCTAAAGGCAACTCTAAGAAAAATCACAAAAAATCAGGCATTTCACATCGAAATACCTGATTTTTTATTGCCTTAGCACTCCTCGAGGTAGGAAAAATTGGCTAGAATCAGTGAAAGTCAACCGTAGGTTTTTCCGACGGCGTACGCGTGTACGCCTAGTGGTGACTTGAGCCGATTATGGCCAATTTTAACCCCCGAAACGTTATATAATTTTTGACATCAACTGATTACTTCTCTCGATGAACTTTGTCATCTGCTCCGGAGAAAGAGGCTTGTGGGATAGCATTGCAAGGTCATAGATATGCTCGCAAAGCATCTTACGATCTTCCCCATCAATATCCGAAAGCTTCTTTATGAGTGGATTATTGCTGTTCAGCACAAAGGTGAACTCATCACGGAACATATCGCTCATTCCGGCAAACTGCTGTCCGTAGGAACGGTACATCTCCTGCATTCTGCGGGATTCCTCCGAAAGAAGTATAACTGCTGAGGTATCTGCCTTTTTAAGCGACTGTACCTCTATCTTTAATGTTTCATCACCCAAAGCATCAGCAAAAATCTTCACGATTTCTTCCTTGTCCTGTTCCGAAATACTCTCATCTGTCTTGAAGTTTTCATCCACAGCGGAGTCTATTCTCCTGAACTTTGTACCATCTTCCTTCATCTCTACAAAGGAGATAAAGTGCGTATCCATCATGGCAGGCAAAATCACCGCATTCATTCCGTTTTCGCGGAACATATTGATATACTGGGACTGCATATTTTCGTCCGAAACATAGTAAACATCTTTGTTTTCCTTGCCATCAAGGTACTCCGGCAAAGTAAGGTACTTGCCGTCTAAATCCTTGTAGATGATGTAGTCCTTTATCTTGTCATAGAACTTTTCGTCACGCATACATCCGTACTTAATGAACACATTTATATCGTCCCAGTACTTATTGTATTCCTCACGTTCCTTGGTATAAATCTCCTTAAGCTTATCCGCTACCTTCTTTGTGATGTGACTGGAAATTTTCTTCACATATCCGTCATTTTGCAGGAAGCTTCGAGATACATTAAGCGGCAAATCCGGACAATCTATCACGCCCTTTAAAAGCATCAAAAATTCCGGAATAACCTCTTTTACGTTATCGGCAACGAACACCTGATTATTAAACAGCTTAATCTGTCCTTCGATGGACGCATACTCGTGATTAGCTTTAGGAAAATACAGTATTCCCTTTAGGTTAAATGGGAAATCTACGTTAAGGTGAATCCAGAAAAGCGGCTCATTAAAGTCCAAAAATACCTTTTTGTAAAATGCCCTGTATTCTTCCTCGGTACAGTCCTTTGGAGCTTTCATCCATAGCGGTGTTGTGTCATTTATCGGCATCTTAGGAATAACATTTCCATTATCATCCTTTTTCTCTTCTTCACCTTCTACCGTCAGGTAAATCTCGACAGGGATAAACGCACAGTACTTAGATAGCACGCTTCTTACAGTATATTCCTCCAAAAATTCCTTTGAATCCTCCGCTATTGTGAGAATTATCCTTGTTCCACGGCTTGCCTTGTCAAATACTTCAATATCGTAGGTCATGCCACCGTCACAGCTCCACTTTACGCCACTTTCGCCGGCTTTGTATGAAAGGGTTTCTATCTCTACCCTTTCACTTGGCATAAACGCAGAGTAAAATCCTAAGCCGAAGTGACCTATTATTTGGGCATCCTTATCGCTTTCATCCTTAAACTTTTCCAAAAAATCAGTAGCCCCCGAAAAAGCTATGTCGGTGATGTATTTTTCTACCTCTTCCTTGGTCATGCCTATTCCGTTATCGGCAATTATCAGCTTTTTATTTTCCTTATCTATTATTACATCAATTCTGTACTTTTCATCTGCCGGTACACTTGCCTCTCCAATTCCGGAAAGCTTTTTAAGCTTTGTGATTGCATCGCAGGCATTTGACACTAGCTCACGCAAAAAAATATCTTTATCAGAATATAGCCACTTTTTTATAACCGGAAAAATATTCTCCGAATTTACCGAAATATTACCTTTTGCCATTTATATAACCTCTTTTCCAAAAAATACAGGGGTTCAGTCCACATCAAATCCTTTTACAGACCGGATATAGGCATCCACCCCTACATTATAAATTTTATTTTACAACGATGTTTACCAGCTTGCCCGGCACGCAGATAACCTTAACAATAGATTTTCCTTCCATTGCTTCCTTTGCTTTTTCCGCTTCCATAGCAGCCTTTTCCACATCTTCCCTTGCCATATCAGCAGGTACCAGAATTTTATCCTTTATCTTACCATTGATCTGCACAACTATCTCTATTTCATCATCCACAGTCTTTGCCTCGTCATAGCTTGGCCACATTGTAAGTGACAAGAATCCGCCACAACCAAACTTCTCCCAAAGCTCTTCTGTGATATGAGGTGCAACCGGATTCAAAAGTGTAATCAGGATTCTGTAATCGCCCTTTGTGATTTTGTCCGCCTTATAGAAATCATTTACAAGCGACATCATTTGGGCAATAGCTGTGTTGAACTTCATAGCCTCGAAGTCTTCTGTTACTTTTTTGATGGTTTTGTGGATGTTCTTTTCAAGCTCTGGGCTTAAATTTTCATCCTCTGTCACGCTATCCTGCAGATTCCATACTCTTTCCAAGAATTTGTAACAACCTTTTAGTCCCTTATCCGACCAAGGAGTTGACTGGTCAAAGGCACCTATAAACATTTCAAAAGTTCTTACCGCATCTGCACCATACTTATCCACAACTTCGTCAGGATTTACCACGTTACCTCTGGATTTTGACATCTTCTCGCCGTTTTCACCCAGAATCATACCGTGGGAAGTTCTCTTTTGATATGGCTCCTTGGTAGGAACTACACCGATATCGTAAAGGAACTTATGCCAAAAACGTGAGTAAAGAAGGTGAAGTGTAGTATGCTCCATACCTCCGTTGTACCAATCTACCGGAGACCAGTATTCAAGAGCTTCTTTTGATGCTAATGCATCGTCATTATGCGGATCCATATAGCGCAGGAAGTACCAGCTGGAGCCTGCCCATTGTGGCATAGTGTCTGTTTCTCTCTTTGCAGGAGCACCACAGCAAGGACAAGTTGTATTTATCCAGTCTGTCGCCTTTGCTAGAGGAGATTCGCCATTTTCACCCGGTTCGAATGTATCAATTTCCGGTAGCTCAAGTGGCAGTTCACTCTCCGGAACCGGCACCCAACCGCACTTTTCACAATATACAAGAGGAATAGGCTCGCCCCAATATCTCTGTCTTGAGAATACCCAGTCACGAAGCTTAAAGTTTACCTTTCTCTTTCCTATGCCCTTTTCTTCCAGATACTTTATCATGGTCTCTATCGCATCGGAAACCGAAAGACCATCAAGGAATCCGGAATTTACCAAAGTACCTGTGGCAACATCGGTGAAGGCTTCCTCCTGAACGTCCTTACCGCCACCAACAACCTCGATAATAGGTAGATTAAATTTCTTTGCAAAATCCCAGTCACGGCTGTCGTGTGCAGGGACTGCCATGATAGCGCCTGTTCCGTAAGTAACCAGTACATAATCGGAAATAAACACAGGTATCTCCTTACCTGTCACTGGATTTATGGCATTTACTCCTACAAGTCTTGCACCTGTCTTATCCTTTGCAAGCTCAGTTCTTTCAAACTCAGACTTCTTCGCGGCCTCATTTATATAGTTTTGAACTTCTTCCTTATTTTCCAATGTAGGAAGCAGCTTTGTAACCAGACCATGCTCCGGCGAAAGCACCACATAAGTAGCGCCAAACAAAGTATCGCAACGTGTAGTATACACTACCATTTCATCTCCGGATGTCAGCTTGAAGGTAACCTCTGCACCTTCACTTCTGCCAATCCAGTTTCTTTGCTGAGTCTTTACTCTCTCGATGTAGTCTACTTCGTCAAGGTCATCTATAAGTCTTTGAGCATACTCGGTGATTTTCAGCATCCATTGGCTCTTTCTCTTTTGCACAACTTCGCTACCACAACGCTCACAAACACCGTTTACAACCTCTTCATTAGAAAGTCCTACCTTACAGCCGGTACACCAGTTAATAGGCATTTCCTGCTTGTACGCAAGTCCCTTTTTGAAGAGCTGAAGGAATATCCACTGTGTCCACTTATAGTACGCAGGATCGGTAGTATTTACCTCTCTTGACCAGTCAAATGAAAATCCCAGCATTTTAAGCTGACGTGTAAAGTTTGCCACGTTCTTTTCGGTAACAATCTTTGGATGAACTTTGTTCTGAATAGCAAAGTTCTCGGTAGGAAGACCAAATGCATCCCAACCTATCGGATAAAGTACATTGTACCCTTGCATTCTTCTTTTTCTTGAAACAATATCAAGAGCTGTGTAGCTTCTTGGGTGACCTACATGAAGGCCTTGTCCTGATGGATAAGGGAACTCTATAAGAGCATAAAAAGGCTCCTTGTCGCTGCCGTTTACCGCATGGAAACAGCCTGCCTCCTCCCATTTATCCTGCCACTTTTTTTCGATATTTTTATAATCGTAAGTTGCCATTTTTCTTCTCCCTTCTTACTCAATCTCAATTTCTATTTTATCCGCATCATCCCATAAATGCTCCAGACCGTAAAACTCTCTGGTTTCACGTTCCATTACATGAACGATGATGTCGTCAAAGTCCAAAAGTATCCAATTGCCATGTCGATATCCCTCAGTATGAAGAGGTGGCTCGCCCAACTCCTTCATTTTTTCCTCTACCTCATCGGCAGCAGCTCTTACCTGCACGCCTGAGTTACATGTGCAAATAACGAAATAGTTACTCAATGAGGACAGCTTGGATATATCCAAAACATCTATTCCGCTAGCTCTTTTATCGTCCAGCGCCTTTACTATTACCTTCAATCTATCCATTCGTTGGTAAATCCTTTCCAATTATAATAATCCAAGTTATATTTTACTACAATTTTTTCAAAATGTCCATAGAATATTTGAAATATTTTCAGTTTTTGGATTTTGTTAAAAATTATTGTCACAATGCCGTCACATAAAATTTGCTGTACTATTATATTACGTTCGTAAAAGGCTCTAAACAGAATGTTCTATATATTACCTGCAGATAAGACCAAACATATCACTACATAATTTCTATAAATAGCAAAAAGCGACCAAAGTCGCTTTTTTGTATTGTAATAGAAAAGTGATAATAAAAACGAAAACAGTACAGAAAAACTCTCAGATCAATTTCTGAGAGTTTTTTTATACAAAAATGCGTGGTCCACCAGAAAGCAGAGCCACGCATAAAAAAACGCAGGGACTCTGTTTCAAAAAGGTTACCACACACTTTTTTCATTTCACATCTTACTCAGATAAGAGAACGACGAAACAAGAGTGTACGCTTTTTACAAGAATGTACGTTCTTACCTGAGTAAATTATATCAGAATGTGTTTTTAATAAAAAAGGTGTGGTAGTCATATTATAACACACAAGCCGAATATTCAAGAACAAAATAAACGGATACGTAGCGATTCCCTACAGCCAGTGAATAAAATAGGGTATTGCATCCATTACTTTTGCAATGTATAATTATCATATAATTTAACGAAAATTCCAAGGAGGTAAATATGAAACTTAAAAAGATAATTTCTAATCTATTGTCAATAGCCTTGCTTTCGGCAAGTGCAGTAGTACCCACACAGGTTTCTGCAGCTAGGACAGCAGTTTTTTTCGATGATTTTGAATCACATTCCATAACATCAAAAATCTGCGGAACTAACGGAACCGCAAACACTATTGTTAATGACACA
>SVKH01000068.1 GCA_015068545.1 Oscillospiraceae bacterium | reverse complement strand
AAAAAAGTACTGCCTGAATCGGGAGAAGAAAAGCCACGACTTGACTATATAATATCAAGGTGCGAAAAAAACCTGATTGAATCTACCGAAAATATTCGAAAGAGCATTAACGGCGGAGATTACGCTGTAATAGCCTGCGAAAAGGACTTTGAAGTTACTATTGACTGGAAAAATGACAGTGTAACCCTTGTAGGTACCATCGACAGAATAGATGCAATGGAGATTGGCAATCATACAAACTTGCGCATAGTAGATTACAAGTCCGGTACGAAAAAGTTCAGCACAACATCAATACTGAATAAGCTTGATATGCAATTAGTGCTCTACGCTCAAGCTGCTGTCAATATGCACAAGGAAGGTGTGCTTGAGGCAGTAAATCAGGAGCTTTCTCCAAGAGTTACTGCTGTCTTTTATAATAAGATTAACGAAGATCTTGTAAGTCTTAGCGAAGATAGTCCTTCACTTGCAAAATCAGAACTTCAAAAAGCAAATAAACTGGATGGTGTTATAGTTTTAGAAGAGCAAAGCGATACACTTGCTCTTGAAAACATATATGATATGGATCACGATTTTCAGCAATGCTCAAAAAGTGATTACTTAAATGTTTCCCTCAATAAAAGTGGTGAGCTTGGCAGTACATCTCAGGTTATATCAAGAAAGAACTTTAATACAGTCAGCGATTATCTGAAAAAAGCAGTTATTGATATAGATAAGTCAATAAAATCAGGTGATATCAGCGTTAACCCATACAAAAAAAGTTCCGAATCTGCCTGTGATTTTTGTGATTATAAGCAGATATGTATGTTTGATGAGGATACAGATATCCACAGAAAACTAATAACAGATAAAAAGAGTGTATTTGAAATAATGGAATCGGAGGTGGCAGAAGATGAGTGAAAAAAAATGGACAAATGAGCAGCTTTCTGCCATCTATACATCAAATTCTTCCGATGATAAAAAGTGTAATTTGCTCATAAGTGCCGCTGCCGGTTCCGGAAAAACCGCAGTCCTGGTAGAGCGAATTATAAAAAAAGTATTGCCGGATGATGACGATATAGGAACAGACATAAACAGTCTTTTGGTAGTAACTTTTACAAATGCCGCAGCACAGGAAATGAAAGAGAGAGTGAATAAAGCTCTTACAAAGGAGCTTAAACAAGCTCGATTGTCCGGTGATGAAGACAAAATAAAACATATTAAAAGACAAATTCTTTATCTTACAACTGCGGATATTACTACAATTGATGCTTTTTGCATGAAAATCGTTCGAGAAAATTTCAGCATACTTGACATTGACCCCGGATTTTCCATAGCAGATGAAGGTCAATGTGAAATATTGATGGATGAAACAATAGAAGAGTTATTCTCTTTGATGTATTCCGAAAAAAATGATGAGTTCTTCAGACTGATGGATCTTTACGGTTCAGCCTCTGGTCATAAGCAGTTGTCTGCACTTATAAAGGATATGTATAAGTACACAAGGTCTATTCCCTTTCCAATGAAATGGTTAAAGGACGTGACGGATAATTTAAAATATGACGTAACTCCATTTAAAAATTCGCCTCTTTATAAAAGATATCAGGAAATTACCAGGAGTAAGCTTGAAAGCATATTCAATTCCACTAAAGCTGCTCTTAAAATCATTTGTACATCAGATGACATTGAAGGGTTTATACTAGAAAATCCACCTGAAAAAGGTATTGAAGTGTACGATACTTGGGGAAACGCATACAAAGCTTTTTATTTCGACTATAAACTTATAAAAGAGCTTATCTCCTGCGATGATTTAAGCAAAGTAATTCACGGATGTTCATTTTCTCAACTTAGTTTTGGGAAAAACGCACCCGAGGAACCAAGAAACAAACTAAGATACATAAGAGACCATGTAAAAACTACTATAAAGGACATTGCTTCGGAATACACTATTTCTTTAGAAGAAGCGGAAAAAGTATCATCAGAAAGAATTTACCCTGTTGCCTTTTCCCTATATCATATTATCTCACAATTCGATTTTATGTATATGGAAAAGAAGAAAAATCGAAGTCTTTTGGATTTTTCGGATATAGAGCATCTAACCCTTAGGCTATTTACTGAGCATACAGATATTGCCCAAACGGTTAAAGAAAGATATGATGAAATTCTGATGGACGAGTATCAGGATACCAGCGCTCTGCAAGAGGAAATCTTCTGCCAGATAAAAAAAGAGGATAATCTTTTTATGGTTGGCGATATGAAACAAAGTATATATAGATTCAGAAGCAGTGATCCTTCCATTTTCAGAAATAAAATTACATCCTTTTCTTATGAAGAAGACTCAAAGGATAGAAAAATCATCCTATCTAACAACTTCCGTAGCAGAGGCGAAGTTCTATGGAGTGTAAATGATGTTTTTGAAGCAGTAATGACAGAAGAAGCTGGCGAGCTAAATTACGATGATAGCCAGAAGCTACACCAGATAAAAGAATCGTATGATAATATGAACCAGAATCACACCTCAGAATGTATTGAAATCGCTGTGGAAACATCAGAAGAAGATGAGGATAATCCTGAAAAATACGAAATGGAAGCACGCTTCATTGCCTCTGAGATTATTCGTTTGAAAAATGAGTATTTTAAAGTTTTTGACGGGAATGAATACCGAGATGTGGAAAACAAAGACTTTGCAATACTATTATCTAAGTACAAAAATGTTGCGGAAATATATGCAAACGTTTTAAATGATGCAGGGATAGAATGCTATGCAGAAAGTAGCAGTTATTTTGATCAAAGCGAAATAAGGCTGATGATTTCACTACTGGAAACTATTACAAATCCTCATTGCGATATCCCTTTAATAGGAGTCTTGCGTTCTCCTATAGCTTCATTTACAGACGATGAAGTTGTAATAATACGAAAAACTAAAAAAGGTAAATTCTTTACCGCTCTAAAAGAATTGATTGCTCTTAATAAATCCGGAAAACTTACAGAAAGTGACAGTATAAAAACCGCAGAAAAGGCAGAAGCATTCTACCAAAACCTAAATAGATGGCGCAGATACTCACGGTATATGTCAACAGATAAACTAATTTGGACTCTGTATGAAGAAACAGACTTTTACGCATTTTGCGGTGCAATGTATGACGGAGAAACTATACAGGCAAATTTAAGACTGCTTTTCCTTCGCGCTAAACAGTATGAGGATAGCGGCTTTAGAGGTCTATTCAACTTTATAAAATATTTGCAAAATCTCAAACAGAGAGATACTAATCTCACGTCTGCAAAGCTTGTTGCAAATAGTCATAATTCTGTGCAAATTATGTCAATTCATAAAAGTAAAGGTTTGGAAATGCCTGTTGTTTTTGTTGCAGGAGGCGGCACGACGTTTAATACAAGATCTCAGCAAGTAAAGGTGCGAATGCATAAAGACTATGGTTTGGGATTTGACATAATCAGTTACGAGCACAGATACAAACTTCCTACCTTTGAGAAAAAAATGATTAAGAGGATTTCAGAATCGGAGCAAATTTCTGAAGAAATCAGAAAACTGTATGTAGCGATGACAAGAGCAAGAGAAAAGCTATATTTTGTGTCTTCTCATTCCTATGATGAAATAAAAGGAAGCGCCAGCGAACTTGGAAAACGACTTCAAAGATGGGAAGAGAGCATTAACGGTAGCACTGTTTCAATGACACCTTACGATGTATTGTCATCAAAGTGCTTTGCTGACTGGGTTTGTCCTGTTGCTATGTGTTCCGATAATTGGAGCTATCGCTTAATATACAGTAGCAGACTTACAAAAGAATGTAATACAGAAAAAGCAGCCGTGGCTACAGAAAGTAACTTGGATGTAGATTCAATATTAAGCTATACCTACCCACACCGAGAATCTACCACTCTGCCAAGCAAAGTAACAGTGTCGAAACTAAAAAGTAATGGAGAAACTACACTTGTACAACTTCCTAAATTTCTTCATGACAAGACAGAATCTGGCGCATTTTACGGCACTGCTATGCATAGTTTTATGCAAAATATATGCCTTAGTAAAAACATGAGCTTAGAATACATCAAGGATCAAATAGCTTATATGGAGGATAGCGGAATTATTTCACAAAAGGAAGCAAAAAAGCTATCTCCTGAAAAGATACATGAATTCTTTTCCTCTCCTCTTGGAGTGAGACTGCTTTCAGCTAAAAACGTATACAGAGAACAGAATTTTGAGGTATCTTTGCCGGCAAATATTATTTATCCCAATGTACCCAATATCGAAAACGAAAATGTTATTCTTCAAGGTGTAATTGATTGCTACTTTGAAGAAGACGATGGACTTGTCTTGATAGATTACAAAACAGACCGCTTTAATAATCGTGAAGAAATTAAGGAAAAATATTCTATCCAGCTAAATCTATACTCACTTGCATTACAAAAAATAACGAAAAAAAATGTAAAAAATGCATTTTTCTATTTATTTTTTGATAATTCTGTGTTATAATTACTAAAAATAATCTTACGGAGAAGAGAAATGGCAGAACAAATTAAAGAAACAACATCATCCTCTGAAAAAAATTCAAATAGTAGTGGACACTCACACCACAGTCACTCACATCATAAACACTCCAAGCATAAGCATTCACACCATGGTCATTCAAGTAGTTCATCTAAGGGCTCTTTACTAGATTTTTCGTTGCTTGGATTGATACAAAAGCATTCCACAACACGAGTAGCAAAACAGATTCCTCACCACAGAGTAGTTTCTCAAAGAATTTTGTTTTGTATAATTTTGTTGTGCTTTGTTATAGGTGCGGTCACAGGTATTTTATCCCCCGGCCAAGAGGATGAAAATGTAAATACACGAGCTAGTACAACTCGTTCGGAAGCAGACCAGCTCAGAACTCAGATAACCATATTACAACTTGAAAAAACTGAACTTGAAAAAGAGCTGCAGCTATACAAGAATATGTATGGTGAACTTCCGGAAGAGGAAGATGAAGAAACAACAAAAAAGAAATAAATCTAACCAAAAAGGACAGATTTCACATTGAAATCTGTCCTTTTTGGTACACCCGGCCGGAGTCGAACCGGCGGCACATAGCGTCGGAGGCTATTGCTCTATCCAACTGAGCTACGGATGCATACAGCTATGGTATTATATCAAAAAAAATATATATTGTCAAACAAAAAATCAGGACTGCTATTATGATTACAGCAATCCTGATAGGAATATAACGCAAAGCGCTAAAATCAATGTAGTATCTCCACCATCATCAAGCAGTAAAGCAATTATTACTACCGCCAACAGTAAATCATCCGATTCAAACTTCCCAAGGATTTTCCCGTTACCATTCCCTGTATTATCCAAACTTAGCGGTTCTTTTTTTTCTATACATTCTTTATTTTCTCTCTTTGGCACAAGTTGTGGCATATCTGAATAACTGTAATATTTTCGATACATCGAAATATCTCCTTTACTTTCCTATTATTCCAGAGAACCTTCCGATATTTATCAATCGAATTGCTTTATCTATGCTTTTCTGTCTCTCGCTCCGTACAAAAGGTCTTAATGAACGCAGTAGCTCAGATCTGGAATCATTTGTGGTGGAAATGCGATCAAACATCCCTTTTATTTGAGATATCATTTCTAAGCTCTCCGGTGTTAAATTTATTCCATTTCCGGAATTTATGTCGGGCTTACTTTCGGTCTTTTCGCTTGATATACCTCCGGAGGAAAGTATATCCATTGCATTTTTAATCTTTTCATCTGCTCCATCTCCCAATATACCACGAAGAGTACTCATCATATCCGCCACGATATCACCTCAATTTATCAAGTATATCCCTTGCTGATAAACCGGATAGCTTAGATGCATCAAAATTTTTTAGACTATTTTGCACTGCATTTTTATCTAGGCTCATAAATCTATCCACTATTGCCTTTTTATCTGCAGGAGATAAGTTTTTCATTAATTTCTGTCCTTCACTGGATGTTAAAAGCTTCATGATTGGCTCATATGTACCTTCTGATTTTATACCACTTAATACACTTTTTAACCTATCATTGACATTATTGTCCATTAAAATAACCCCCTTTTACTTTTATTATATGAAGAAAAACAAAAAAATTTACAAAAACACTTGTTTTTTCCTTAATTTTATGCTATAATATCTCTTGTAAATTTTCAAAGGCTATGATGAAACAAAGTAGAATGTACTTTCCAAAAGAGAGTTGTGGTCGTCGGCTGTGAGCCACTTCGGTACAGGTACATATCGAAATTTCCTTTCGGAGCCGCAGAGGTGAAGCAACAGTGAGTAGTCCCTGCCGCAAAATGATGCGTTAAGTCATAAAATGAGTGTCTGTCCTTGGACAGAAATATGGGTGGTACCACGGAGATATTTATACTTCGTCCCAATTTTGGGGCGAAGTTTTTTTGTTCCGAAAATAAAACAAGGAGGAAAATAAATGAAAGAACAAATAAGTCAAATCAAAACCACAGTAGAAGAGCTACTGAAAAATGCAACTGACATAGAGCAGCTTGAAGACATCAGAATCAAATATCTTGGTAAAAAAGGCGAGCTGACCGGAATACTTAAAGGTATGGGAAAACTTACAGCGGAAGAACGTCCTATAATCGGCGCGCTAGCCAATGAGGTTCGCGAATTTTTGACAAACGAAATTGATTCTAAAAAGTCAGAGATTTCAAAGTCAATGCTTACAGAAAGACTAAAAGCGGAAAAAATCGATATTACTATGCCGGGTAAAAAATCTGAACTTGGTAATCTTCATCCTCTTACAAAAGTCTTAAGTCAATTTAAAGAAACAGTTATTGGTATGGGATTCAATATAGCAGAAGGTCCGGATGTAGAAACAGATTACTACAATTTCGAAGCACTTAACATTCCTAAGAATCACCCTGCTCGTGATACTCAGGATTCATTCTACGTTGAAGACAGTATTGTTTTGCGTACCCAGACCTCTCCTATGCAAATTAGAGTAATGGAAAATAACAAGCCACCTATCCGTATCATAGCTCCGGGAAGAGTTTACAGAAGCGATACAGCGGATGCTACCCACTCCCCTATCTTCCATCAGATTGAAGGTCTTGTTGTTGATAAAGGTATCACAATGGCTGACCTAAAAGGCACCTTGGAAGCATTGATTAAGTCTATATATGGAGAAAACTCAAAGGTTCGTTTCCGTCCACACCATTTCCCATTTACAGAACCATCAGTTGAAACAGACATATGCTGCTTTAACTGTGGCGGTGAAGGCTGTAGCGTATGTAAGGGTGAAGGCTGGATAGAAATCCTTGGCGGTGGAATGGTTCATCCAAAGGTACTTTCAGGCTGTGGAATTGACCCTGAAGTATATTCCGGATTTGCATTCGGTTTTGGTCTTGAGAGACTTGTAATGGGCAGATACGATATTAACGATATTCGTCTGTTCTCTGAAAATGACATTAGATTCTTAAAACAATTCTGATAGAAAGGACGATATTGATATGAAAATTCCAATGAGTTGGTTTGCGGATTACACCGATATTACAGGTATAACTCCGAAAGAATATAACGAAGCAATTACAATGACTGGTTCTAAAGTTGAAACCATAGAAAACATGGGTGAAAACATAAAGAACGTAGTAACCGGCAGAATTTTAGAAGTTGAAGATCATCCTGACTCTGACCACATGGTCATATGTAAGGTTGATGTTGGGAATGAAGTTCTTCAAATTGTAACAGGTGCTCCAAATGTAAAAGTAGGACAAATAGTTCCTGTTGCCAAGAACGACTCCTACCTACCTGGCGGCATTCACATCAAGACAGGTAAGCTACGCGGTGTGGAATCTTGCGGCATGCTTTGTTCTCACGAAGAACTCGGCCTAACTGAACAAGACCTTTCATGGGAGCCTGAATATGGTATCTTGATTCTACCTGAAGATACTGAAATTGGTATTGATATAAAAGACTTATTTGGTCTTAATGAAGATGTTGTTGAATTTGAAATCACATCAAACCGTCCGGACTGTTTCAGTGTTATTGGATTGGCTCGTGAAACAGCTGCTACATTTAATAGACCTTTTTCTGTAAAGAAACCTGAATTTACCGAAAATAATGAAAACATATCAGACACAATTTCAGTATCAATCGAAAATCCTGATAAATGTCTTAGATACTGTGCTAAAATGATTAAAAATGTTAAAATTGGTCCTTCTCCTGCATGGATGGTACACCGTCTAAAAGCAGCTGGCATTAGGTCAATTAACAACATTGTCGATATAACAAACTATATTCTTTTAGAATACGGTCAGCCTATGCACGCATTTGATCTTCGTCACCTAGATGGCGGAAAAATTATAGTACGCAATGCTGCTGATGGTG
>SVKH01000067.1 GCA_015068545.1 Oscillospiraceae bacterium | reverse complement strand
CAAAAATGCACATGGCATAAGAAAAGCAAAATTGCTTCGACCTTCCGCTGCAGGCGGTGCAGCGAAGCTGCTTTTCTTACTTTATAGGAAACTGCGTTCCCATAAAGCAAAAATAATTATACTGCCGTGCAATTTTTTTTGAAAAGCATTAGCTTTTCAAAAAATGCACATGGCATAAGAAAAGCAAAATTGCTTCGGCCTTCCGCCGTAGGCGGTGCAGCGAAGCTGCTTTTCTTGTGTGAAAAACATTTTGCCGGGCAGACGTTGGGGAAATGGTTTTTAAATTCTTCTGCCTTGTCATACTGCAAATAGCAAAATAATTATCTTGATTTGCGCTGAATTATGTGGTATAATATGTTTGACTAAATCTACATTGTAAATATAATCAACAGGTGTGTATTTTTGTATCTGTCTTTTTTTGGTACACACAATCATAATATATTGGAATTAGTTTAAACAAAAACGATGGCTATGCTCCAGTATATTATATTTGAATTTGTGTTCAAAAAAGATTATATTGAATAGATGTAGGTTTAGTCGCTGATATCTAATAGCCACGTTTTTTGTGCGTGGTTTGCAGATGTCTCTGTGCCACGCATTTTTTATTTAATAGGAAAACGACGTCCCCTATTAAATAAAAATATTGATTAAATACCCGTGCAAGTTTTTTGGCTTTGCCAAAAATGCACATGGGTGTAAACAAAGCGACCTGCTTCTTGCCACCTCTGACAAGCTAAACTTTACCGTAACTTTAATTGGTGGTGACAGCGAAGCCGCTTTGGTCATGCGTGAGTATCAAAGAAAGGAGAGAGATTATGAACGACTACAAGGAAATGTACTTTCAGTTATTTAACAAAATAACCGACGTCATCGAAGCCCTTATGCGTATACAGCAAGAGATGGAAGAAAAGTACATAGAAAACAAAGAAATGTCTGAATAATCAAAACCTCTCCATAGAAAAATTTCTATCCTACGTTGAAAAACCACTCAATATTTTGGTACACAGCATGATGTACTAAAAAATGAGTGGTTTTTCTTATGTTTATTTTGAGCTTGTTTTTATGATTGCTCTTATATTTGTTTTTGTGATTGAACCTGAGCCAGCTCTTATATTTGTTTTATGATTGGACTTGGGCTGATTCTTATATTTATTTTGTGATTGAATTTGAGATAGCTCTCGTGTTTGCTCTTTTGTGTTGTGTTTTTACTTTCAATAATTATGCACTTTAAGAAAAATGGAGCTGATATCGCACTTAATACTCTTAGAAATTTATAATATTAAGCCTTACTAAATACTGCAAGCCCCATAATATTGCAAGATGCAATGGGTAGAATACATAGAAAAATGTCTTAAGATCCAGTTTGCCTCTTTTGCCGTTATATAGCAGCAATAACGGTACGGCAAGAAGTGACCACATCTGATTTCCGCCGTACGACTGAGCTATTATGAACAATCCGAAAAATGCAAGAAGTGCTTTTTCACGTCTGTTATCTGTGACGGATAAAAGTACGGGCAGCATTATACCGAAAAATCCGTAGTCGAAGGTTATGCCATATACCGAAAGCCTTTGGACAAATACCCACAACGCTGCCAAAACAGCAAGGAACAAAAGCGTGAAAAGTGCGTTCTTTTTGGCATAGTTCAAAAAATAAACCATGGGTATTGACACCGAAAATGTAAGAAGGATATTTAGGTACAGGCTTTTATCTATAAAGTAGAACACAATTTGGCATAAAGCTCCTAAAGCAAATACCCTGAGGAAGTATAAAAACTTCCCACTAGTATGCCTGCAGCCCTCGGCAATAAGATAGGCATAGATAGGAAATGCTAGCCTGCCTATTATGCGGAATGGTTCAAAGTTGCCAAAGAGGATGATGGCAGCATGGTCAAAGAGCATGGAAAGCATTGCAATAATTTTAAGAGCATTGCCTGTTAAAAGTCCCTTTTTCATTCCATCACCTTTTTACAAATACCTTTGATTTCTTCCTGAATATCCTCTATTGTACGTATCTCACCATTTGCTACGCAGGAAACTGTGTTCCAAGAAAACTTTTTGGCAACATATTTTGCATTTTGATAGCTTTTTTCTAGATAGGAATAGTCGCTTTCGTGAATATCCAGTGTCTTTTCGTCGGTGAATTTATTGTTGCGGTTTTCCATTAGCTTTCTGCCGTACTCAGGAGGCATATCCAAAAATATGGTTGCATCCGGAGTAGGAATTTTATATAGATTGTACTCAAAGTCGTAGAGCCAGGATAGGAATTTATCCTTTTCGGCAAGGTCGTCTATCTTGCTTGCCTGATGAATCATATTTGAGGAAACATACCTGTCTGCTATAATTAAAGTATCTTTATCCTCATAGTCGGTATGCCAATCGCACTTGTATGTGGCGAAGCGGTCTGCCGCGTAGAAGGTTGATGCTGAATAGGCATCTATGTCCTGTGCATTTTTTCCAAGCTTACCGGATAGGTACATTTTTACCAGTGCTGATGACTCAGAATCGTACATGGGGAAGGATAGCCTGCGAACCTTGTAGCCGGAGCTGGTAAAATACTCTGCTAAAAGCTCG
Organism: Oscillospiraceae bacterium; assembly: GCA_015068545.1. Taxonomy (GTDB): domain Bacteria; phylum Bacillota; class Clostridia; order UBA1381; family UBA1381; genus UBA1738. The sequence goes on along the minus strand of SVKH01000067.1, from coordinate 5,794 downwards.
GTGTGAGTTTGCTTCCCGCTGGCATCAACACCATCTATTGCTATAAATTTGCCCATTATTTTTCACCCTTTTTATATCTTTTACCTTTAAACAGTACTGTAAAGCCGAACTTTGGAAGTGCCATCATTCGCCAGAATCTCCATGGCTCCTTTATCAGACGGTACAGCCACTCAAGACCAAGCTTGCACCAAATCTGGGGAGCTCTTTGGACAGTCCCGGCAAATACATCCAAGCTTCCGCCAATGCCCATCATTACATGACAATTCAACTTTTCCTTATTATTATAAATCCATTTTTCCTGAGTAGGCGCGCCAAGGCATACGAATAGCAGGTCTGCACCTGATTGATTGATGTCCTCAATAATGGAGTCCACTTCCTCCGGCTTGAAGTAGCCGTTACGCATTCCTACTATGTTCAAAAGCGGATAGGTTTTCTTTAAATTCTCTGCCGCAAGTTCTGCAACTCCGGGCTTCCCTCCAAATAGGTATAGTCTGTGTCCGGATTCCGCAATCTTTTTTATAATTCCCTGCGCCATATCATATCCTGCTACTCGCTGAGGAACCGGATTTTTTACGATTCTGGATGCATAAACAACACCTATGCCATCGGCTGTCAAAAGATCGGCTGAATTTAAAATATCGCAAAAAGCTTCATCTTTATACGCCATCAGGATTATTTCGGAATTTGGAGTGAATACCGAGTGATTTCCGCTTTCGTTCAGCATACTGTAAATTTTTTCTACTGCGTCATCATAGGTGACTTTATCAACGTTTACTCCAAGTATATTAACCTTCTCCATAGTTACCTCCTATTAAAACAGCGACATCTGAACATCGTCACTCCTTAGGAATGAACCTGCCGCAGGGATGTTTTTTGTCTTGTAGTGCTTTACATTGTCTATTCCTGCATCCTTTGCAAGGACAGCCTTTGTAACAGTTGCGCCTTTTTTTGTTATCTTCATAACTTGCACACCTTGAGTAGACTTGGTGGATTTTAGTGGGATATTTGCAGTGTCTACCGCCAAGACCTTGTTGTTATCGGTGAATGCGACTATTTCTGTATCTTCAGGAATCCATAGTATAGAACGGATTTCTGCTTTGTCGGAATATGCACCAATGAGTTTTTTGCGGTTTGACTTTGTCTGGTAGTTTATAAGGTCCACCTTTGCCATTTTTCCGTTTGCAAAAGCGAATAGCATCATACCGGAATAGTCGTTGGTCACTACTGTGTATACTACCTTTTCGCCATCCTCCATGCCCAGTATTCCCGGTATATACTCACCCAGACTGGATACCTTAGAATCAGGAATATCATAAAGGTGTGACTTGTATACCGTTTGCTTATTGGTGAAGAATAGAACCTCACTCTTATTGGTAGTTTCTATTTCCTGAATTACTTCGTCGCCTTCCTTTAGCTTATGCTCTGACGTGGTGGAACGAAGAGATACAGCAGATACCTTCTTTGCATAACCGTCTCTGGTGACGAAAAGAGTAAGAGGATAGTCGTCGATGAAATTATCTTCCTTGTATTCCTCGACATCACCGCCGTCTGCAAGCTTGGTGCGTCGTTCCTGTCCGTACTTTTTCGCGATTTGGGTAAGCTGCTTTGCTATAAGCTTTTTAACTTCCTTGTCGCTGGAAAGTATGCGGTTAAGCTCGTCAATTTCTTCGATAAGACGTTCTATTTCTGATGTACGGTTTATGATGTATTCCCGGTTTAGGTTACGGAGTTTTATCTCCGCTACATATTCCGCCTGAACCTTATCAAGGTCAAAGCCTGACATAAGATTTGGAACTACGTCCGCTTCCTTTTCGGTGTGGCGGATGATGGAAATTGCTTTGTCAATGTCCAGAAGAATCTTTTTAAGACCTGTTAACAGGTGAAGCTTTTCTGATTTTTTATCTATGTCAAACTTTAAGGAATTTTTGATACATCCGCTTCGGAAGTTTACCCATTCCTCCATAATTTGCTTTACACCCAAAACCTTTGGTACATTGTTTATAAGTAGGTTGAAGTTGCAGGCAAAGCTGTCCTCAAGCGGAGTTAGCTTAAATAGCTTCAGCATCAGCGCATCCGGATCGGTTCCGCGCTTTAGGTCGAAGGTAAGCTTGAATCCGTTAAGACCGGTTTCGTCACGGGCATCTGAGATTTCCTTTAGCTTATTTGCTTTAACCAAATCCATAACCTTGGACAAAATTGCCTCGATAGTAGTGGTGTATGGGATTTCCTTTATTTCTATGCAGTTGTTTGCCTTGTCATATTCGTAAACTGCGCGCATTTTGAAACTGCCTCTGCCTGTTTCGTAAATCTCGCGCATCTGATCTTTATTATAAAGAATTTCCGCACCCAAAGGAAAATCGGGAGCAGGCATTATATCCAGTATATCGGTATTTGGATTTTTTATATAAGCAACGGTGGCATCGCAAACCTCCTGTAAATTGAAGGAGCACATATTGCTTGCCATACCTACCGCAATACCTTGGTTAGGATTAACCAAAATATTTGGGAAGGCAACAGGGAGCAGAGTAGGCTCCTGAAGCTCGCCATCGTAGTTATCCACAAATTTTACTGTATTTTTATTTATATCGCCAAAAAATTCCTGACAGATTGGGTCCAGACGAACTTCGGTATAACGTGATGCGGCATATGCCATATCGCGGGAGTATTGCTTACCGAAGTTACCCTGAGATTCCACCAATGGATGCAGTAGTGCCTGATTACCTGTGGTAAGTCTTACCATGGTTTCGTAGATGGCGCTGTCTCCGTGAGGATTCAGCTTCATTGTTTGTCCTACAACATTGGCAGATTTGGTAAGCTTTCCGCCTAAAAGCCCCATTTTGAACATGGTATAAAGCAGTTTACGGTGAGCAGGCTTTAGACCGTCTATCTCGGGAATTGCACGGGAAACTATTACACTCATTGCATAAGGCATATAGTTCTTTTCCAGTGTGTCTGTTATAAGCTCCTCTGATATGGGAGCAGGAATATAGGTTTCTTCAATTTGTTTTTTCTTTTTTGCCATGATTTCCTCCTCCTTAGCTTATATCCAGCATTTCCATATATAAATGCCCGTTTTGCGCTATGTGTTCTTTTCTTTCCTGCAGACTGTCACCCAGAAGAATATCGAATACCTGAGCTGTTCTTTCTACATTTTCAGGTGTGATTCTGATTAGTCTGCGTGTAGCAGGATGCATGGTAGTTAAGCTCATCATTTCTGGTTGGTTTTCACCAAGACCTTTGCTTCGCTTGATATCGTAGTCGCCCTTTTCGATGCCTTCTTCCGCCAGCTTTGAAAGGATTTGCTCCTTTTCGCCATCGGAATAGGCAAATAGCTTTTCGCCTTTGCGTTTTGTTTTTTCGATGGTTATTTCGTATAGCGGAGATTCTGCGATATACACCTTGCCCATATCAATAAGTGACGGCATCAGGCGGTAAATCATGGTAAGCACCAAAGTACGAATCTGGAAACCGTCCACATCGGCATCGGTACATATGATGACCTTGTCCCAACGAAGGTTGTCTATATTAAATTCTTCGATACCCTTTACATGCTTTGCCTTAATTTCTATACCGCATCCTAAAACCTTTAAAAGGTCAAGAATGACGTCACTTTTGAAAATTTTGTTATAATCTGCCTTTAGGCAGTTTAGTATCTTACCACGAATAGGCATAATAGCCTGAAATGCAGGATCTCTGGCAAGCTTACATGAGCCAAGAGCTGAGTCACCCTCTACTATATAAACTTCTCGGATGGATACATCCTTGCTGCGACAGTCAACAAACTTTTCTACACGGTTGGTGATGTCCATTGTACCGGTCAGTTTCTTTTTGGTATCAATACGGATTTTTTCTGCATTTTCGCGACTGCGTTTATTGATTAAAACCTGATTTGCAATTTTTTCTGCATCGGTTTTGTTTTCTATAAAGTACACTTCTAGCTGATGACGTAAAAATTCCGTCATAGCGTCTTGAATGAACTTGTTATTGATGGCTTTTTTTGTTTGGTTTTCGTAGCTGGTCTGGGTGGAAAATGAGTTGATAACAAGCGCCAGACAGTCAGAAACGTCCACAAAGCTGATTTTGGATTCGGTCTTGTTATACTTGCCGTTTTGCTTCAGGTATTGGTCGATGGCATATACAAAAGCATTTTTTACAGCTTTGTCCGGTGAGCCACCATGCTCCAGCCAACTGGAGTTATGGTAGTATTCCAATAGATTTACACTTGCGGAAAAGCAGAAAGCTATCTGCATTTTTACTCGGTAATCCGGCTTATCCTCACGGTCACGTCCGGTACGCTCTGCGTTCCATACCTCTGTGGTGGTAAATCCTTTATCCCCAACGGTTTCGTTTAGGTAGTCCACGATACCGTTTTCGAAATAATATTCAAATAGCTCGGTACCTGTTTCCGTTTCGTTATAAAGTACAAAGCGTATACCTGCGTTGGTCATAGCCTGCTTTTGCAGGGTGTCTTTGTAAAAATCTACCGGTATATTGATGTCGGTGAAAACTTCGCTGTCGGGACGCCATTTTATAGTAGTTCCGGTTTTGGTAGTGGAAACGTCAGTTTTGGTAAGTCCACCCACATTTTCGCCTTTTTCAAAGTGCAGGGTATATTTGATTTTGTCGCGAATAACTTCAACGTCCATATATTCCGAGGAATACTGGGTAGCACAGGCACCAAGTCCGTTTAGACCAAGGCTGTACTCGTACATACCGCCTGCGTTATTGTTGTACTTTCCGCCTGCGTACAGCTCGCAGAATACAAGCTCCCAGTTGTAGCGGTCTTCCTTCTCGTTGTAGTCCAGAGGAATACCACGGCCTGAGTCATGTACCTCTATACTTCCGTCCTGGAATCTGGTGATTTCGATTAGGTTGCCGTAGCCTTCTCTCGCTTCGTCTATGGAGTTGGATAGTATTTCAAAGAATGAGTGCTGGCAACCTTCCAGTCCGTCTGAACCGAATATTACGGCAGGACGCTTCCTGACGCGGTCGGCACCCTTTAAGCTGGTTATGCTCTGGTTGCCGTATTCTTCTTTTTTCTTTGGCATAATCTTTCCCTTTCTATAAAAACAATATATTGCATTTTAATAAATAATAATCTACTATATTATACAATGTTTAGTAGATTTTGTCAAATTGAAATCTTACTATTGTAATTAACTGTGAATTGTGTTAAAATAGTAGATGTATATTTGTGAAACTGTACTTATTTTACCGCAATCGTGAGAGGATTATAACTATGAATGCAGCTTATATTTATTTGCAAACTTACAGACTGTTTGATGATGCAATGCCTATAAAAGGAGATTGTGGCACTTTGTGCGATAAAGCTTGTTGCAAAGGGGAGGACAGCGGAATGTTCCTTTTTCCTATGGAGGATAAGGTATATGACCTGCTGAATCCGGATTGGGCAAAGGTTGAAATGTCGGAATTTTCCTATGAATTTGACGGGAGGGAAAAGAAGGTTCCCATACTTTTTTGTAATGGAAATTGTGACAGGTACCAAAGACCTCTTGCCTGCAGGATTTTCCCACTTACGCCTTACCTTGATTCCGGTGGTAAGCTTGAAATTATTGTGGACCCGAGAGCAAAGTCTGTTTGTCCTTTGTCACGAAGGCTGGATATAGAAAATTATAACTATAAGTACGTCAAAAACATAAAAAAGGCGTTCTCCTTGCTGATGAAAAACAGCGAATTTAAGGAATACATGAAAACGTATTCTGAATATCTTGATGAGTATAGGAAATTTTTTTAATGGTGGAAGGTAAAAATGAATAATATTAAAGATTTTTTT
>SVKH01000066.1 GCA_015068545.1 Oscillospiraceae bacterium | reverse complement strand
GTTTCGGATAGAATTATACGGATTCTGCGGCGAGAAAAGGATGTTGTGGAGGAAAGCACTGATGGAAAGTTTGTGATTTTTGCGGAGGACCTATCGCCAAGCGAAACCTTGCAGATGGATAAGACCAGGATAGAAGCTTTTGTAACAGAGAAGGGAAGCAGTGTTTCGCATACAGCTATACTTGCCAGAGCTATGGATATTCCTGCCATTATAGGGGTGAGCGCAGAGGATATAGACGGAGCATATGTGGCGGTAAATGGCTACACAGGTGAGATTTTTGCGGAGCCTGATGAGAAAACCTTACGGAAGCTTTTGGATACCAAGAGAGAATGGGAACAAAACAGCGAGCTATTGAAAAAGCTAAAGGATAAACCTTCGGTTACTTTGGATAATAAGACAATTAAGCTGTATGCAAATGTAGGCAGGACCGAAGATTTAGGTCAGGTAATAGTGAATGATGGCGAGGGAATTGGCCTTTTTAGAAGCGAATTTCTGTACTTAGAGTCTGATGACTTCCCCACAGAAAATGTGCAGTTTGAAGCATATAAGAAGATTGCTCAGGGCATGAGTCCAAAACCGGTTATTATAAGGACGCTGGATATCGGAGCAGATAAAAGGCCGGACTACTTTCCCCTATCTGATGAGGAAAATCCGGCAATGGGAATGCGTGCGATACGAATTTGCCTTAGTGATACCAATGTTTTTAAAACGCAAATCCGCGCAATATTAAGAGCATCCGCCTTTGGCAATATAGCCGTGATGCTGCCTATGATTGTATCGGTTGACGAGGTCAAAAAAGCCAAGGAAATAATATATGAAGTAAAGGAAGAACTTTTAAAAAGCAAAATTCCGTATGATGAAAAAATTCAGATAGGAATAATGATAGAAACTCCTGCTGCTGCAATTATTTCGGATCGATTGGCTGAGGAGGTTGATTTTTTCTCCATAGGCACCAATGATCTTACTCAATATGTGCTTGCAATGGACAGACAAAATGACAAAGTGGCAGAAATGATAGATCCAAAGCATGAAGCTGTGTTCCGACTTATTGAGGAAACCTGCAGAAATGGACATAAGCACGGAATATGGACAGGAATTTGCGGAGAGCTAGCTTCGGATGAAGATGTTGTACCACAGCTTTTAAAGCTAGGCGTGGATGAACTTTCGGTAAGTCCCGCCAAAATCCTGCAAATCAGAAAAATCATAAGAGAAAACTACGCCGAACACCCATAATGGGGACGTAGCACTATTTAACTATTCAAAAAGTGGACGTAGCACTAAATGAATAGTTTTTGGAAATTTTACCTGTGATAGACTAGAAAAGCATTTAGTGAATAGTTTGGAAATTTTGTTCTTGAGGTAAACTAAAAAAGCAAGTCATTTTTAAGTGACTTGCTTTTTTTGGATATTTGTTGTATTATTTCACGATAACGCTTGTGCCGGACATTTCGGCTGGTTTATCAAGGTTCATAAGGTCAAGCATTGTTGGTGTTAGGTCGCAAAGCTTACCTTTTTGCAGTTCTACATCACCTGCGCCCATTACGATTAGCGGAACTGGGTTTGTGGTGTGTGCTGTGAACACATCCTTAGTGTCTTCTTCGAACATCTTGTCCGCGTTGCCGTGGTCAGCGGTGATAAGGACTTTTCCGCCCTTTGCCATTATAGCATCTACTACCTTGCCAAGGCATTCATCAACTGCTTCAACCGCACTTACTGCTGCTTCAAACACACCGGTGTGTCCTACCATGTCGCAGTTTGCAAAGTTAAGAATAATGCAGTCGTATTTATCTTCATTTATAAGCTCTACACAAGCATCTGCAACAAGGTATGCACTCATTTCAGGTTGCATATCGTATGTGGCAACTTTCGGTGAAGGGATAAGCTTTCTATCTTCGCCTTCATAAACGTCTTCAACACCACCGTTAAAGAAGAAGGTAACGTGAGCATATTTCTCGGTTTCAGCAATTCTAAGCTGTTTTAGACCCTTGCTTGCGATATATTCGCCAAAAGTATTGGTAAGAACCTGTGGCTTGAATGCTACATTTACGTTTGGCATAGACGCATCGTACTGAGTCATACACACATAGTAAAGAGGCATCATTTCTCTTTCAAATCCTGTGAAATCAGGATCTACAAAAGTTCTTGTAATCTCTCTTGCACGGTCCGGACGGAAGTTGAAGCAAACTACTGAGTCATTTGCAGAAATCTTACCGACAGGTGCACCGTTTTCGCAAACTACCATTGGACGGATAAATTCGTCAGTAATCAATGCACCGTTTTCGTCCTTGGTAACGTATGACTTTTCGATAGCGGAAACGACATCTTCTACCATTTCGCCCTGATTATTTACCATAGCATTATAAGCTTTTACAACTCTGTCCCAGTTGTTGTCACGGTCCATAGCATAGTATCTGCCGGAAACTGTGGCAATCTTTCCAACTGTTGCAGAAAGCTTTTCGGAAAGTGACTTAATAAAATCAACACCTGATGTTGGAGAAACATCTCTGCCGTCCATAATTGGGTGAACATAAACCTTTGAAAGTCCGTTCTTTTTAGCCAGGTCAATAAGACCAAAAAGATGCTCGATATGAGAGTGAACTCCTCCGTCGGATAAAAGACCGATGAAATGAAGTGCGGAGTCGTTCTTTTTGCAGTTTTCGATAGCACCCATTAGAGTTTCGTTTGAATAAAAATCGCCGTCATTGATAGACTTTGTGATTCTTGTAAGTTCCTGATATACAACACGTCCTGCTCCGATATTGGTGTGGCCGACTTCGGAGTTACCCATTTGTCCGTCAGGAAGTCCTACTGCCATACCACTGGCATATAGGACAGTGTTTGGGTATTTTGCAAAATATCCGTCGATGTTAGGAGTCTTTGCAGCCTTTATAGCATTTCCTTCGGTGGATTCGTTGATACCGAAGCCGTCGAGGATTATTAAAGCAATAGGTTGTTTTGACATATTAAATTCCTCCATAGTAGTAAATTAACAAATTTTTAGGCGTAACTTGTGTTACGCCTAAATTGGATTAGCAGCTTTTTGTTATAGCGGCAAAGTTCTCTGCAACAAGAGATGCTCCGCCGATAAGTCCGCCGTCGATATTTGGCTTAGCCATAAGCTCAGCGGCGTTGCCAGGATTCATGCTACCGCCGTACTGAATAGTAAATTCAAGTGAGCATTTTTCGCAGTAAAGATCTGCAAGAATCTTTCTGATTCCGCCACAAACCTCTTCTGCCTGATCGCTTGTAGCAGTTTTTCCTGTGCCGATTGCCCAGATTGGCTCATATGCGATTACTACCTTTTTAGCATCTTCTGCAGAGATGTCTGCAAAAGCCTTTTTAATCTGGATAGCAATAAGATCCATTGTGATGCCTGCTTCTCTTTGCTCTAAAGATTCGCCTACGCACACAATTGGGATAAGGCCTTTTTCAAGAGCCTTCTTTGTTTTCAAGTTAACTGTTTCGTCTGTTTCGTTGTTGTATTCACGTCTTTCGGAGTGACCGATGATAACGTATTGAACACCAAGGTCAACTAGCATATCAGCAGAAACTTCGCCTGTGTAGGCACCCTTGTCCTCAAAGTGTAGGTTTTCTGCACCGATTTTAACGTGTGTGCCCTTTGCAGCTTCGATAGCCGGAGCAAGACACACGTAAGGTGTGCAGCAAACTACTTCGCAGTTTGAACCTTTTGTAGCTTCAACAACTTCTTTTACATAATCATAGGTTTCGCTTGGAAGCTTATTCATCTTCCAGTTACCTGCAACAATATATTTACCCATTTTATTATCTCCTTATTATTTATCGTTAATAGCAACAATACCAGGAAGGTCTTTGCCTTCTAGGAATTCAAGAGAAGCACCGCCACCTGTTGAGATGTGGCTCATCTTGTCGCCAAGACCTGCCTTATTAACAGCAGCAACACTATCGCCACCGCCGATAACTGTTGTAGCGTCTATGTCAGCAAGAACCTGTGCAATTGCGTTTGTACCCTTTGCGAAGTTTGACATTTCAAATACGCCCATAGGTCCGTTCCATACAACTGTCTTTGCATTCTTTAGTGCATCGGAGTAAAGCTCGATTGTCTTTTCGCCGATATCAAGACCTTGCCAGCCAGCTTCGATGCCGCCACGGGCAACAGTCTTGGATGGAGCATCGTTTGAGAATTCCTGAGCAACAACTGTATCTACAGGGATAAGTAGCTTAACGCCCTTTTCTTCAGCTTTTGCCATCATTTCCTTAGCATAGTCAAGGTAATCAGCTTCAAGAAGAGAATCACCAACTTCTTCGCCAAGAGCCTTCATGAATGTGTATGCCATTCCGCCGCCGATGATAAGAGTATCAACCTTTTCAAGTAGGTTATTGATAACTGAAATTTTTGATGAAACCTTTGAACCGCCAAGTACAGCTACAAGAGGTCTTACAGGGTTGTTTACTGCATTGCCAAGGAATTCGATTTCCTTTTGGATAAGGTAACCGCAAGCTGCAACAGGAAGATACTTTGTAACGCCTACGTTTGAGCAGTGAGCTCTGTGAGCTGTACCGAAAGCATCGTTTACAAACACGTCAGCAAGAGAAGCAAGCTCTTCTGAGAAAGTATCAACGTTCTTTGTTTCCTCTGCTCTGTATCTTGTGTTTTCAAGAAGAACAACGTCGCCTTCTGCCATTTCGCTAACTGCCTTTTTAGCGTTTTCGCCAACAACTGTGTCATCAGCTGCGAAAACTACATCCTTGCCAAGCTTTTCAGAAAGAGCTTTAGCAACAGGAGCAAGAGAAAGTTCTGGCTTTGGTTCGCCCTTTGGCTTGCCCATGTGTGAGCAAAGGATAACCTTCGCACCGTTTTCGATAAGATATTTAATAGTAGGAAGAGCTCCGACTATTCTTGTATCGTCTGTGATGTTTCTGTTTTCGTCAAGGGGAACGTTAAAGTCGCATCTTACCAGGACTCTTTTGCCCTTAACTTCAATATCTTCTACGCTTTTTTTGTTTAACATTTTGGACACCTCTCATTATAGTTTATCTTAGGGCGAATAAGCCCATACATCTTGATTATACTACAACAGTCAGAATATTTCAAGCATAATAATGTAAGTTTAGTAAAAAATTGTTAAATTTTTATCTAACTCAGTATGCTGGCGCACAAAATTCCAACTAAATCGCCAAAAATTGCAGCTGTCAACACCCGTTTTGTATATTTTACCTTGGTTTTCTTAAAATATACCATAATCGTATAGAATGTTGTCTCGGTAGATGCGCATAAAATACACGCCATTCGGGCAATTCGGCTTTCTGCGCCGTAGTCCCGTACCAACTGGGACAAAAGTCCGATAGATCCTCCTCCGGACATAGGTCTGATTATGGCAAGAGGCAGAATTTCTTCGGGAATGTGAAACAATTTGCAAACCGGTGCCAAAAGACCGGATATATACTCCACAGCGCCTGAGGCGTTCAGCATAGCAGAAAGGGATAAAATTGCAACAAGCGCGGGGAAAATGGCAAATACGGTTTTAAGACCTTTTTCTCCGCCCTCTATGAATGCGTCGTATGCCTGAGTTCCTTTTATAAAGGAATATATCAGCAAAAAAACAACTAAAATCGGAATGACGTAAGCTATTTTTTCTTCCTCCCTTCAAGGCGATACAGAACTGTTTCCAAAATAAGTGCCACAAAGAGGGAAACTGAGGAACTTATCCATATAAGAGGGATGATGGAATAAGGGTTTTTGCTACCAAAGGAAGCGAGGATTCCTATTACCGTTGTGGGAATAATCTGCAAACTGGCGGTATTCATAACTGCAAATCTGCTCATTTCATGGGATGGATGTGAATCTTCACAGTTTTCTTTATCCATCTTCTCCATAGCGGCTATGCCGGAAGGTGTGGCAGCGTTCCCAAGCCCAAAAAGGTTGGAAATAACGTTCATAGTTATCTCTGGCTTTGCGCTTGTATGGGGAAAGAGCCTGCGAATTATAGGGGAAAGAAGTCTTTCGCATTTTTGTGACGCTCCGCATCTTTCGCATATCTGCAAAATCCCTGACCAAAAGCACATTATTCCTGCAAAAGACATCAGAACGGTTACCGAGTCTTTTGCTCCGTTAAGGCAGGCTGCCATTGTCTCTTCGACACGTCCGTTTATAATAGCAAACACAACGGAAATAATCATAAGTCCAGACCATACATAATTCATAAAATTCCTCCTATCTTTTTTATTATAATGCTTATTGTGTTTTAGTAAGTTATATGATATAATATAATGGATTATAATTTAAAATGGAGTAGTATTATGAGTTACGCAGACGAATTATTTATACAGAACTGTAAAGATATATTAAATAACGGTGTTTGGGATACTGATATGGCGGTGCGTCCTAAGTGGGATGACGGCGAAAGTGCCCATACCATAAGCCGATTTGGTATTGTAAACCGATATGACCTTGAAAAGGAGTTTCCTATCCTTACTCTAAGGCGTACATATTGGAAATCGGCACTGAATGAGCTACTCTGGATATGGCAGAAAAAGTCCAATAATGTTAATGATTTAAAGAGCCATATATGGGATCAGTGGGCGGATGAAGCAGGCAGTATTGGCAAGGCTTACGGATACCAACTGGGAATAAAGCATAAATACAGGGAAGGCGAATTTGATCAGGTAGACAGGGTTCTTTTCGACCTTAAAAACAACCCAAATTCAAGGCGAATTATGACTAATATCTACAACCATCAGGATTTATCGGAGATGAACCTGTATCCATGTGCATATTCCATGACCTTCAGCGTAAAGGATGGAAAGCTTAATGGGCTTTTGAATCAGCGAAGCAACGACTTTTTAACAGCTAATAACTGGAATGTTGTGCAGTATGCGCTGTTAGTACACCTTTTTGCCAAGGTGACAGGCTTGGGCGTGGGTGAGTTTGTTCATGTAATTGCGGATGCTCATATATACGACCGTCATGTGCCTATTATCGAAGAGCTTATAAAAAGGCCTACCTTTGATGCGCCAAAGCTAATAATAGATGATGTTGACGATTTCTATAAAATTACCGAAGAAAATGTAAAGTTAGAGGGATATGAATTTAACGAGTTTGATATAAAAATCCCTGTTGCAATATAAGGAGAAAATCATGAATTTAATTGTAGCCGTTTCGGAAAACTGGGGTATTGGAAAGGATAATGACCTGCTTTTTAGCATACCGAAGGATATGAAGTTTTTCCGCGAAACCACGCTGGGCAAGGTGGTGGTTCTGGGCAGGAAAAATCTTGAAACATTCCCGGGAGCAAAGCCTTTGCCAAAAAGGACAAATATTATTATAACCCGAAACCCCGATTACAAATGCGAGGGTGCCGTTGTGGTAAACAGTATTGAAGCGGTTTTGGAGCTGGGGTATGATGACGATGAGATTTTTGTCATAGGCGGTGAGGAAATTTACCGTCAGATGCTAAAGTATTGTAATACCTGCTATGTCACAAAGGTAAAAGAATATGCTGAGGCGGACAGATTTATGGTAAATCTTGACGAAAGTGAAGAATGGAGTCTTGCTGATTCCGGCGAGGAGATTGAAGATAACGGACACATAATACAATTTTGCAGATATGAAAGGGTGAAATGATATGAATTTGCACAAAATAGCCGACATAACGGTGGACTTGGGTTACAAGTATAACAGACTAAAAAAGCAGGCAGAAGCCTACAAAATCAATGAAGACAGCAAGCCTGATATGACTATATACCTGTCAGATGCGTTTTTGGAGCAGAAGCACAAAGAAAATCCGCATCTTTCTGTTGAAGACTGCGAATACATTTTCACCAGCAGTGTTTTCTATACAGGTATGCTCCAGTACGGCGGATTCATGTTGCATTCATCAGCCGTAATCATGGATGGAAGAGCGTATCTTTTCTCTGCGCCAAGCGGAACAGGAAAGTCCACTCACACAGGCTTGTGGCAGAAGGCTTTTGGCGAAAAAGTCCAAATCCTAAATGATGATAAACCGGCAATACGAGCTATTGAAGATGGTGTATTTGCCTATGGAACACCATGGAGTGGAAAAACAGACCTTAATATAAATGTAAAAGCGCCAATTGCAGGCATATGCTTTTTGGAACGAAGCGAAACAAACTGGATAGAAAAAATGGATATAGGTTCGGCAATTTCCGCACTGCTTAACCAAACGATAAGACCGTTTGAAATGCACGATATGGATCTGCTTTTAGGTCATATCGAAAAGGTGTTGACATCGGTTCCTGTATACAAAATGGGCTGTAACATCAGCGAAGAAGCGGCAATAATGGCGTATAACGAAATGTCAAAATAATCAAAAGGATGTGAGAATATGGCATGGGCTGTTGTTACCGGAGCAAGTTCCGGTATAGGTAGAGATATTGCAAAGATTCTGTC
>SVKH01000065.1 GCA_015068545.1 Oscillospiraceae bacterium | reverse complement strand
CCGGGGCACAAGCGCAACTCGGAATATTTTCCGTTTTTCGGCAGTATGCTTGACTGTGACATAACCGAGATTGAAGGTTATGACAATCTTCACTGCCCTTCCGGAATACTAAAGGAGTCTATGGAAAAGGCATCGGAAGTATTCAAATCCGACCACAGCATATATCTGGTAAATGGTTCCACCTGTGGTATTTTATCGAGTATAACTGCACTGGTAAGCCAAGGCGACAAAGTACTGGTAGACCGATCATCACATAAATCTGTCTATAACGCATTGGAGCTATCCGGTGCGGAGCCTGTGTATATATGTCCTGAGTTTCACTCTGAATACGGCATCAATTCCGGTATATCGGCAAAAAATGTAGAGCTTGCTCTTAGCAATGCACCTGATGCCAAGCTTGTAGTAATAACCAGCCCTACATACGAGGGAGTTGTAAGTGACGTAGAAAGCATTGCCCGTATCTGTCACAGCCATGGTGTGCCGCTAATGGTAGACTGCGCACACGGAGCTCACTTTGGCTTTGCAAATTTTCCGAAAAGTCCTACCTCATGTGGTGCGGATATTGTCATTTCCAGCCTGCATAAAACCCTTAGCGGCTTAACGCAAACGGCTATCTGCCATGTCCGCCATGAGTATTATCAAAAGGTAATGGACAAGCTATCGGTGTTTGAAACCAGCAGTCCGTCTTATATATTACTATCATCCATAGACCAATGCGTAGATATGCTGAAAGATAGCAATATACTTTTTAATTGGCAGAAAAATCTTTCCGCCTTTTATAACGAAGCAAGCAGTCTAAAAAATCTTAGAATACTTCAGAATCAAGGCGATTTCTTCGATTTAGACACGAGTAAAATAACTATCATCACCTCCGATTCTAAAAAACTGGCAGGACTTTTAAGAGAAAATGGCATCGAGCCGGAAATGACCTCTGCAAATTATGTTCTGTGCATGACCGGAATTGGCGATACAAGTCAGACTCTTTCCGCACTAAGAGACGTTCTTCTCCTGATAGACCGTCAATTTTCACCGGTAAAAAAGTGTACCCATCTAATATCTTCCCCTAGGACAGTAATGCCGGTAAGCACGGCAAAATCACAGCCATCTGAGTATGTAGACGAAATATCTGCAGCAGGAAGAATCTCGGCAGAATACTTATGGGCGTATCCTCCGGGGATACCTATTCTGACACCAGGCGAGCTGATAACCCATAAGGAGCTGGAGATTTTAAAATCCTACACATCCTGCGGTATAGAACTTTCCGGCACGTCAACATACAAATCAGGGAAAATACTTGTTCTTAGTACTTGACAAGACAGGAAAAAACTTATATAATATATCTGATACATATTTATTTCAAAAAGGAGAATATTCATGAATAGAATTCAGACACTTGCTACTAGAAATCTTACTTCTTGCGAAGGTGGTTGCGGTGAATGTCAGACATCTTGCCAATCCGCTTGCAAAACATCATGCGGCGTAGCTAACCAACCTTGCGAAAGCACAAAGAGAATTGTTACACTAGCTACCAGAAACCTTACTTCTTGCGAAGGTGGTTGTGGTGAATGCCAGACATCTTGCCAATCTGCTTGCAAGACTTCTTGCGGTGTTGCAAATCAACCTTGTGAAAACAAATAATTTTTAAAGCAAAGTCGCCGGCTGCTTATCTTGCGGTCGGCAATTTTATTGTGGAGAATAAAACTATGATACATCAGTACAAATTAAACGGACACAATATCGTAATAGACGTATGCAGCGGATCTGTTCACGTTGTGGACGATGTGGCATATGATATTATTTCAATGTACGAAACCGAAACGGCAGCTACCATCACTTCCGCTATTTGCGAAAAATACCCAAATATCTCCGAAAAAGATGTGGCACTTTGCCTTGACGATGTCAAAGCTCTTAAAGAAAGTAACCAGCTTTTTACCCAGGACATATACGAGGATAAAGCTCATGTTTTAAAGAACAACAGCGATGTGATAAAGGCACTGTGTCTTCACGTTGCACACACCTGCAACCTAAACTGCTCCTACTGCTTCGCAAGTCAAGGAAAGTATCAGGGTGACAAGGCTCTTATGACTTTTGAAGTAGGCAAGCAGGCTCTTGATTTTCTTATAGAGCATTCCGGTACTCGTCACAACCTGGAAGTAGATTTCTTCGGCGGAGAGCCTTTGATGAACTGGGATGTGGTAAAACAGCTTGTTGCCTATGCCAGAAGTCGCGAAAAGGAAACAGGCAAGAACTTCCGTTTTACTCTTACTACCAACGGAATGCTGCTGGATGATGAGGTAACCGAATTCTGCAACAAGGAAATGAGCAATGTAGTGCTCAGTCTGGACGGAAGACCGGAAGTACACGATCTACTCAGAAAAGATTATCAAGGACGTGGAAGTTACGATGTAATCGTGCCAAAGTTTAAGGAATTTGTAAAAAAGCGCGGAGATTTGAGCTACTACATCCGAGGTACATATACTCACAACAATGTAGATTTTTCAAATGACATTTTCCATATAGCAGATATGGGGTTTACCGAGCTTAGTATGGAGCCTGTTGTGTGCGCTCCCGAAGATCCATATGCACTTACCAAGGCAGATCTTCCGATACTGTATGAACAGTACGAGATTTTAGCGAAGGAAATGCTGAAAAGAGACCGAGAAAACCGCGGATTCTCTTTCTACCATTACAACATAGATTTGGAAAACGGTCCTTGTATATACAAGCGAATCTCAGGGTGTGGTTCCGGAAGTGAGTATCTTGCGGTAACACCATGGGGAGAGCTTTTCCCATGCCATCAGTTTGTAGGTGACGAAAAATACTCTATGGGTAACGTATGGGACGGAGTAACCAACACCGCCATGCAGGAAAAGTTCAAAAAATGTAATGTATATTCCAGACCGGAATGCAAAGACTGTTGGGCCAAGCTATACTGTTCCGGCGGTTGTGCAGCAAACGCATACCACGCAACAGGCGATATAAACGGAGTATACGAATATGGCTGCGAGCTGTTTAAAAAGCGTATGGAGTGCGCTATTATGATGCAGGTAGATAAGGCAGTAAACGGCTAATACATATAATTTAAAACCAAGCGACCTCTTGCTAAAGCAGGAGGTCATTTTTTTAGTTCTCATATTCCTTTTGCAGCCATGCAGACATAAAGGGAAAGTTTACCATAACCAACGCTTTACTTCTATATTTAGCTTTTATGACGTTTCTCTACACTCTTACTTTTCTTAAGATTCTGAAAGCTAACATTTAATCAGATTTTACATATTTTTGTTTACGTTTTACTCTGACTATATAGAAGAAAACAGACACGAATGGTATTTAGAAAGTGTTGACTTAATTAGTAAGATATGTTATGATTTTACTGGGTATTGCTTGTTTTAAATCTCTCAATTTGCTGAAATGAGGATGGAAATAAAGCAGCAAAATCTTTATATAAAGTCAGGACATAATGAGATTAAAAGTTTATTTTAATTTGGAGACTGGCAAATTCGTTTAAGTATAGAACAGGAGAAGGAAAATTATGAAAAAAAGAGTTTTACCTATAATATGTACTTTTATGCTACTTATTATTTGTATGCTACCATCTGCCGAGGCGAGAGATCCGGTATTCCCTGATAATTGCCCCGAAATCAAGGTTGGCGAATCAAAGTCCGGCTATTTATCTATGTGGAGCAGCGATGTATTTTACAAATTCGTTCCTGAAGACACAGGATATTATAAAATAACTATGTCATCACAAGGTGGCGATATCGTCTGGACTCCCGATAAAAACCAGATACGAGCGGCTATAGATGATTATTATACGTCGTATTACAAGTTGGAAAAAGAAAAAACTTATTATATCCAGATGTACTGTAATTCATCCAGCAATAAATCCGTTACAATGACGCTGGAGACCGCAGATTTTATAACACTTAAGGACAGCACCGTAACCACCCTTACAATGAACTCATCCCAAAAGGGACTATATGAATTTGTTCCCGAAAAGGATGGCCTTTATAGGTTTGATATCTCCGTTTCGGACCCGACTTTCTCTGATTGGGTTTATATTTATTCAGAAGGAAGCCATATAGATTATACATACACATCATATAACAAGCGTCACTTCGCAAGCTTATACCTCCTTAAAAAGGGTGTAACATATTATGGTGATTTTTCTTGTTCAGCAGAACAGGACACTGTTGTAAATATTATTGCAAGACCTGAGACCATTACTCCTCTTAGCTTATCAAATACACACCAGGGCAACTTAACCCATATCAGTGATATAGTAGTGCTAAGCTTCACCCCACAGGAAAACGGATTTTATAAAGCTGTGTACTCCGGCAGCTTCACACCTAGGTTTTATAACTCCGACTTCGGTGAGATACGCAGTAATTTCAGTCAGGGCACAAACAATATATATGGTTATGAGCCACGATATTTGGAAGCAGGCAAAACCTATCACTATTTACTGAGTTTCTCCGGTGAAAAAACTGATTACAGCTTTACTATGGAGAGGGTAATTCCTGAAAATTTACACCTGACCGACAGCACTCAGGTAAATACAGCCCCATACGAATCTAAGCTTTATAAATTCGTTCCATCATACGAAGGGATATATAATTTTACCATAGGCAGCACAGTATGCGACGGCAAAAGCGCTAACTCCACCGTTGTGCTGTATGACAAAGACTTCAACAAAATTATCTCAAGCCAGTCTTATGTGGAGAAAAAGCTTGATGCGGGCGAAACATATTATTACACCCTTCACCCAAGCAGCTATTCAAAGGAAAATACTATAACATATTCCTTTATGGGTGAGCGAATAATGTCAATACCCGAAAATGCAGAGATTACGGCAGAAATAACAACTGCCGGCGAGTTTAAATACTACAAATTCACACCTTCCTATTCTCGCGGTGCAGTATATGACGTATCCGTCAGTGGTACAAGCACACCAAAGGTTGAAGTTTGTGACAAGAATCTTGAGGCAAGTATTTCCAAAACCTCCAGCTTTACTTTTGAGCAGGCAACCAAAGAAGATGATTACACAATATTAAAGGTAGGCTTTTCCGACTCTCAGGAAACCGGCAGCATAAATCTATCCTTGGCATGCCACGAGTTGATATACCTTGAGAAAGGTAAGGAATATACGACAAATATTACGAAAGCCGGTGATTACAGGTACTTCTATTATGATGGTTACAGCAGTGATGATAGCCTTGTCGTATTTGATGCCTACGGCGATTTTACATCCTCCATTGCTATGTTGTATTCACCATCCGACAGCTACATTCGTCATAAAGCTGAGTCAAAATTGATTTCAGAGAGTAAACAAAAATATTTCATGGTAAAGCCCTCATCCCAGTCTTCAACAGGGGAGATGAAGGTTAAAGTTACCTCCTATCCATTTTATGAAGTAGGCGAGTACTTTGACCCGGTTACAATTGAGATTAAAAACCCTGGGGATTGCGCATGGATAGATTATAGTTTATATGCTTCATACCCTGATGAGATTTTCAGTATTATTTCAGAGGGAGATTGCGATACTTATGTTGAGGCTTACAAGTACGGCGTTAATGATCTGGAATATGCAGGAAGTGACGATAACAGCGGAGAGGGCAACAACTTCTCCATCAACATGACTGATATAGCTTTTTGCTGTGTGAAATTAAAGGATGATGCCACCGGTACATTTAATGTAAGATTAAGCTCTACATCCAACAAAAAAATCACACTCGGCAAAAAAACCACATTTCCTTGTACAGTTCTTGGTGCTGACAGACCACTCTACAGCAGTTTTGTTTACACGCCGACTAAATCGGGATTGTATGAATTTATCCCCTACGAAAATCCGGAAAGTGGAATTAGTACTACATGTGAGATCTATAATCCTGACGGCAAAAGAATAAACTACGGAAGTAATATTATATATTTACAAGAGAATACGAAATACCTTTTCAGATGCCGCGCCGATAGCAATAATAGCGGCAGCAACTCATATTTTACATTGAAGAAGGTCACCGACAGCAATCTTGGAGAGCTTCCTCTGGACAATAAACAGATTCCGAATCTGCCCAGCGGTACAACAGGCTATTATACCTACACGGCAAAGGCTGACGAAACTCTGTATCTAATTTCAGAAAATGGATATCCCGACTGCATAGGCTATTTTGATGACTTTTATCCATACTGGACTTATATTAATTCGGAAACACATCAAACCTTCAGCCTTGTAGCAGGGGCAGAATACGTTATCTGCTGCACTAATGATCTATACGCAAAAATTCTGAAGCCTGCCGATAATACAACAGTTACAACATCAAGCATAGAGGATTTGAAGTCAGGATATTACGAAAATAATATGGACAAATCCTGGATATATACCGCGCCTGAGGGTACTTTATATAATGAGGTAACCTTTTCTCCAGAAACTGTAATAGGCGATGACGATTCCTGGAATAGGGATGACTATTTATACGTTTATGATGCTGACGGAAGTGAGGTCGGAAAATATACAGGCTATAGCCTGAAGGGAAAAACTGTTTTAGTTAAGGGCGACACCTTCCGCTTAAGACTTGTAACCAACAATAGCTGGATAAATTACGGCTTTGTGGTGTCTGATGTGAAGAATGCTAACATCGTTCCTACTCCTAGTGCAAGCATCCAAAGTGGTGTTATTAAGCCTAGTAGCATTTCCCTTTCGGGTATTACAGTTGCCGATATTTATTATAAGATAGACACAGCATCCAGCACCGGCGAGTACGTAAAGTACACAGAGCCTTTTGATATTATCGAAGACTGTACTTTGACTGCTTATGCAGAAATAAACGGTGTTAAAAGTGAAAGCATAAGCTACCAATACAAAATTGATGCCAAACCTATTGCTGCACCAGTTATAACTGCCGACAAACAAAGCAGCGGGTATGTATCTATATCAGCGACTGCCGCTGAGGGAAAGATATATTATAGATATATAGGCTCATCGAGTATTTACGAATACAAAAACCCGATTACGCTTACATCTTCCGATGTTCTTGAATTTTATGCACAACTTGGAAATATAAAAAGCCAGACTGTAATATATAAGTGCGAGGTAAAGCCTGAGAATGAAACCTACCTCATCAAAAAGCCAGATATAGAGACAAAACCGGTTTTAGGCGGCTACGAGGTTACCGTAGCTTTGCCTGAGGGAGTTACCTTATGCGATACTGAATATAGCGATAATTACGCGGAAGATCATCCTCAAGCCCTGTGCGGTAATTCAGATTACGGATATAGCAGCCACACCTCCGGAAAGTGGAAATACAGCTTTGATAATACTGAGCTTTCAATTGCTGTAAAAAAGCTAAGCGGAACCGGAAATTTTGAATACTATACCGACTCTTCAGATATTCCAGAAAAATATACGATTACCGAAACAGCATCTATTAAGGCAAGCATATACCGCAGATACGAAAATTCTTCCGGTACATGGAGATATTATACAGATCCAATCGGTGAGACTATGCACGTTACAGACAGAATATATGACGAAATTCACGAGCAGAGTGAAGAAAGCTTTGTATTTATAGAAGTACCTAAGGCTGCTAAACCACTTATAACAACTGCCGCAAATAGATTGTATGTATATTCACAAGATGACTCTCCTGTATATTACAGCATAAATGACAGTGAACCTGTCGTATTTACCACTTCTGTTTCAATAAACAGCGGTGATACAGTAAAGGCTTATGCAATAGATTACGGTATTGCCCAAAGTGATGTTGCAGAGCATACATATACAGGCGAAACATACATAAGTTCGTCTATGAAATATGAATTATTGGATAATGAGGTTGCTTTCAGTATGTCAGAAGCCGGCGTACTAAGCGGTAGTATTGATGTATTAAATGTTGAAAACACACCAACAAATGCTATGATACTACTTGCAGCATATGATAAGGAAACAGACCAATTTATTACAATGACGGAGCTCTCTGTTGAATCTGTTTCAGATATAACGAGGCTTGACAATATACAACTATCCGGACTTGAGGGCAAGGAGTTTTATGTAAAAGCTTTTATGTGGGAAGACCTATGTAGTATAAAACCGATATCTATGGCAAAAACGATTTATATAACGCCCGATGCATCGATTAGCGCAAATGAAGATATATCAGAAGTAACACTTTCCTCTCCGAAAGAAATAAGCGGAGAAGTAATTGTTGCACTTTATGACTCTGATGATAGACTTCTTGAAATTGACGTACAACCTGCAAGCTCGATTGTATATCCGCAGGTAACAGAAACTGCAGACTATGCCAAAATAATGTGGTGGGATATGAATAGTATAAAACCTGTGTGTGCACCCGAAACAAAAAGCCTAAAATAAATACAATGGTTTTCGAAAAATCAATAAAAATCCACCCGCATAGCGGGTGGTATTTCATTTTCGGGCATAGCCCTACACTCTACCGGCTACGCACAAGTGCGTTTTTTATTGGCCTGCCAGCCACGCATTTGTTACTTGCTACCCATAA
>SVKH01000064.1 GCA_015068545.1 Oscillospiraceae bacterium | reverse complement strand
GATGTTCAAGACCTTCCAAGGTGTTACAGAAGATAGCTCTGCAACAGTTTACCTAAGACCGGAAACAGCTCAGGGTATCTTCGTAAACTTCAAGAACGTTCAACGTACTTCCAGAAAGAAAATCCCATTTGGTATCGGTCAGGTTGGTAAATCGTTCCGTAACGAAATCACACCGGGTAACTTCACTTTCAGAACCCGTGAATTTGAGCAAATGGAACTTGAATTCTTCTGCAAGCCTGGCACAGACATGGAATGGTTCTATTTCTGGAAAGAATTCTGTATGAATTGGCTTATCTCCCTTGGCATGAGAGAAGAAAACCTACGTTTCCGTGATCACTCACCGGAGGAATTGGCATTCTACTCCAAGGGTACAGCAGATATCGAATTTGTATTCCCATTTGGTTGGGGTGAACTATGGGGTATTGCAGACCGTACCGACTACGACCTACTGCAACACCAAAACCATGCCGGAGAAAATATGGAATACGTTGATCAGGTTACAGGCGAAAGATATGTACCGTACTGCGTAGAGCCTTCACTTGGCGCTGACCGTGTTACTCTTGCATTCTTGGTAGAAGCTTATGACGAAGAAGAATTAGAAGGCGGCGACTCTAGAGTAGTGCTTCGCTTCCACCCTGCTCTTGCTCCTGTTAAGGCAGCAGTTCTTCCTCTTTCCAAAAAGCTTAATGAAGGCGCAGAAAAGGTTTTTGCTGAGTTAGCTAAAAAGTATAATGTAGAATATGACGATGCCGGTTCAATCGGTAAGAGATACAGAAGACAGGACGAAATTGGTACTCCTTTCTGCATCACATATGATTTTGAATCTGAGGAAGATCAGTCCGTTACAGTACGTTACCGTGACTCTATGGAACAAGAAAGAATCAAGATTTCTGATCTGGAAGCCTTCCTTGACGAGAAGCTTGCATTCTGATTATAAAGGGAGAACATAAGATGAAGATTATTGGAGAATTTAAAAAATTCATTTCCCGTGGAAATGTAATCGATATGGCTGTGGGTGTAATTATGGGTACAGCTTTTACAAAGATTGTAAATTCCCTTGTTACCAGCGTAATCACACCTGCTATGAGCATCCTGACAGGCAAGGTAAACATCGCGGCTATGGCATACAAGGTAAATGACGAAATCTCCATAGCATACGGTGAATTCCTGCAGGCTATTATCGATTTTTTACTTGTTGCAATCTGCATATTTGCCATTGTAACTACAATCAACAAAGTTCGCGACAAGCTTTCCAAAAAAGAAGAGGAAGCTCCCAAAGAGCCTCCAAAGCCATCTGAGGAAGTGCTATTACTTACAGAAATACGCGACTTACTAAAGAAATAATTATCACAGGCGATATGAAAGGAGCTGTAGCAAAATGATTTTTGCTTCAGCTCCACTATTATTTAGGGTGGAAGAAAAATAGTGCAGGAGTAAAAGAAAGGCTATGTCTTACTTTTGGTTACCCGAAGGCGTACAAAGGTACTTTAAGAGGTGAGTTTTGTTCATAGCACAAAGCGTTAATTGAGATTAAATTCGCTGTATAACGAAACTTCACATTCGGTTTTCTGTTATTCAAGAAGTTTTGTTTATCAAACTGGCTTGAGTAAAGGATTTTAATGCTTTGTGCGGTCTGTGCATTTTGCTACACCCTCATTTTTGATTTATTGTCAATTCACGTCTTAATCCAATTTATGCCGCACATCTAGTTTGCATATCTTTTGGATAATTTCGATTAGTCGACATCAACCTTGCTATCAGAAAGACGTGACTTCTCCGCTGCAAAAGCCATCTTCATAGATTGGAAAACCTTTGTGTCATTCACTATCTTCTCCTGCTCCATAAGCTTTGCAAACTCCTGGATTAGTCCGCTGTCTCCGCCACAGTGCTTGGTACTGTCGTGAAGCACCTTATACCTGACTTCCGACATATCGTCAAAGCGTTTTAGGCGAATCTCTCCACCTTCCATATATCCACCAATTTCCCCTTCTGTTCCCATTATCTTTAGCGTTCTGCTGTTTTCTACCGAAAAAGCGGATATCGTGTATACCGCCGTTGCGCCGTTTTCAAAAGTCATCGCAGCAACCTGTTGGTCGCACACATTGTTGTCGCAACGGTAAACGCATCTGCCGTACATATTTGTCTTTAGCGCTTCTATTATAGCCTCGTCACTGTTTTCTGTTTCAAACTTATGCACAAAATAGGATGCCTTACCACGAGTATACAGTTGAATTGCATTGTACTTGCATTTATCAGCATATGGACACCCATCGGTACATCGGTCCGGCACATCATCACCCGGAGCATTGTCCCAAGTAAAGTGGTTATTTCCTCCGTATGATGCAATACTTGTGCACTTGGACTCTAAAATATATGATATTAAGTCAAGGTCGTGGCAAGATTTTGCAACAATAAGAGGTGAAGAAGTCTCGCTGTTATTCCACTGTCCACGCACAAAGCTGTGGGCATGATGCCAGAAGCCTTCGTTAGAATTGAGCTGCATAGTAAGAATGTCACCTATAGCACCGCTTTTAATCAATTCTTTTAGCTTTTCCACAAAAGGAGTGTACCTTAGCACGTAAGCCGTGATGAACACCTTATCATACTCCAACGCCAGCCTTTCCAATTCTCTTACTTCATGCTCATATGGCGAGATAGGCTTTTCCAAAAGGATGTGATATCCGCAGTCCATAGCCATCTTTGCCGGCTCTTTATGCTGACGGTCCTGAGTACAGATAATAACACTATCCGCCAACTTTCCTTTTGCAAAAAGGTCTTCATAGCTATTAAAGCACATATCATCGGCTATATTGTACTTTGTTTTAAAGTCATTACGCTTAGCATCATCAGGCTCAGCCACACCAATGATTTCCATAATTCCGCTATCCTTTATATATGGTGCGTAGGCGTCTTTTCCTCTGCCGCCGGCTCCGATTATAATACAAGTTTTCATGTAAAAGCACCTTCTTCCGCGAAGTAGTAAATTCATGCAAAATGTTTTGTCACATTATTAATTCGATAATCTATAAAAAGCATCCTTATACACACTGTATTCGGATGCTTTCATAGCTTTTAAATGGAAGTATCTTCCCTATTATTCAGTTATAGTAACAGTTTTTGTGCTACCATCCCAACCAACATTACATCCAATACTTTCCGCAATAGCTCGTGCAGGAACAAGAGTTCTTCCACCTACTATCATTGCAGGAGCATCCAACGGAGTGTGCACCTCATCTACAAACATAGCTTCTCCGCCGATTTTGATTTTCACTGTTTTTCCTTCTTTTGTTCCGGTAGCAATCTGAGCTTCAGCATCCCATGTTACCTCTAATCCCAAAGCCTCAAATATAGCACGCATAGGCACCATTGTTCTGCCGTTGTGGATAATAGGCGGTTGGTCGAAGGATAGCTTTCTGCCTTCAACAATTACTGTTATATCATTTGGAGCTGATGCAATATTTATCTTTTCTGCGTACTGACGAGTTGTACCGTCGGTAAAGCAAGCTACAGCCTTAAGTTCGTGAGTGCCTGCACTATAGACTGTTGTGTCAATATCAAACTTATATGGAATCTCATGGGATTCGCCAACGTAGTTACCGTCCACAAAGTAAGCGACTTTGTCTGTATCCTTGTTAAATTCATGAACATATGTAGAAATAGGAGCTACACCTTGCAGAGTTGTTCCACCTGTAACCTTTTTGTAGGAGCCGTGTTCAGAATTTTCCTCACCGTTATGGATAAAGTGCTTACCCTTTGTCATAGTTAAATATGTTTCCCTAAGAGTACTATTATTGCTCAGACGGAAATCATACTTTTCATCATTTCCCTGTACATGGTGATCGAAATATGCCATAATCTTAATCTGTGGATATACCATAGGAAGATATGCAAGCTCTTCTCTTAATCTATGGACAGCAAAATCTGTTGTATCTTCACCTGTAGAAAGAAGCTTATGTCCGCATCCTGATTCAGATATCATAATAGGCTTTCTGTCACCATACAGGTTAACAAGCTTTTCAACAGCTATTACCGGATCTGAGCCTTCACCGGCATTAAAATACAGCTTATTGTCCATGCTGGCGTTTTTATCTCCAAGGAAGTATGGCATAGTGTAAAGCGACATTCCTACCCAGTCTACATACTCATCTCCCGGATAATAATCCTCTACATTTGTATAGTATCCGGAAGACTGGTTAGGACTCCATACTATAGCAACATTAGGATTTCTTTGCTTAAAATATGTGGAAACAAACCTGAATGCATTTTTAAAGTTTTCCGGATCTGCCGGTGTGTTCCAAACGTCGAACTCTGCACCGAATCTCAAGAACACCTTAACATTTGGATGCTGTGCAAACATATTAGAAAGTTCATTCAAGTATTCCTCTTGTTGAGTTATATCTATCACGTCATAGCCTTCATGAGGACAGTTTAGCGCATACTCAACAGCCAGATGTCTGTTTTCTGCTTCGTCCATGGCGTCATTATTATAATACCTGATATGATTCCCTAATTCCTGATATGTTAAAATCATAGACTCCTCTGGTATGTCTATAGTGTTATCACCATCACAAAGACCGAAAATTACTCCGTGCTGATGCTCATTTTTAGCTCCGTAGAATATGTCCTGACCACCTTCGGTGTACATAGCCATACGAGGGATATAGTGTGCCATTTTCGCTTTTGCGCCCTTTACGTAATCAAGATATGTGTCTCCGTATTGAGAGGCATACTCATACAAAAGCTTGTAGTAGTTTCCGCTGTTTTCGTAATCACCAAGAGCCTCATAGGCTGCGGCAATTTTTGTGTATCTGTCTACTATAATACCGGTCTTTTCCGGTGCATCCGGACAAGTACTGATAATATCTATAAGCTGCTTACCATAATTGATTATTCCCTGATGATCCCCTGAGCTAACCGCAAGTGTAAAAGCATCGTTTGGAGCCCAGAACGACTGAGGGAAAGTGTATGCATGAGCTGTGAAAGCATAGGATGAAGCCATGCATAAGCTCAATGCTAGTGCCAGAATTTTCTTTTTCATTAAAAACTTCCTTTCTTAATTCATGAATTATTTATATGCTAAAGCTTTGCTTTTTTTAAAGCATAGCGAAAGCTCGTATATAGTGGCAATAAAAGCCACTGCACATACAGCAACACTATATCCGCCAAAAAACCTCGTCTTTATTACAAATGGCAGGCAGAAAACTGCAAATCCAGTCAGCTTATTAAGATAAGTATGATTTGATACAAGAGTTTTATGCCTTATTGCAAAATACAAATAAATCATTACTCTTATAAGCACCACAAGGATTATTACAAACCAGATATGTCCCGAAACCGTCTCCAGCAGCACAGGGAAAAACCTCAGTACCATTATGGAGTAAAACGCAATGTCTGCAACGCTGTCGAATTTTGCACCAAACTCTGATGCTGTTCCGGTAAGTCTGGCAATAGTTCCGTCCACAGCGTCGGTTAGTCCGCAAATAAGATAAAGCACGAGAAAAAGAGTGCCCATCGGCTCAGCAAATATCAAGCCTATGGCACAAGCCAACCTCACAGCTGTCAAAATATTAGGAATATTTACATACTTCTTTATCATCTTTTTACCTTAGTTTTCTATTTTTATAGCCATTAACCCATTATTTTTATTATATACTATATATTACCGATTGTCAAATAATTTTAATAAAAAAGCGTGCCACAATTTGTTAAATCGGCACGCTTTTGGTGTATTATGAAATTTTTATCAAATCACCGTCACTATCTGCTGTAATTTCGCGATTGGTGATGTCATTTTTTAGCGCAAATTCCGCCAACGGATCCTCTAAAAGTCTCTGAATAGCACGTTTTAATGGTCTTGCGCCATATTTCTTATCATAGCCTTTTTCCAGTATAAGATCCTTAGCAGCTTCGGAAACAACCAGTGTACTGTTCTTTTCTGCCATACCTTCCTTTATATCTTCCAAAAGTAGGTCTATGATAGCCTTCAATTCCTCAGTATTTAGTGATGTGAATGTGATAATCTCATCCACACGGTTCAAAAATTCCGGACGGAAATATTCTCTCAAGCTCTTTTCCGTCTTGTTCTTCTGACTTCGGTCAGAATCGGAATTAAATCCTACCGTTGACACATTTGCCTCTGAGCCGGCATTAGTCGTCATAACTATGATAGTATTTTCAAAGTTTATCATTCTACCATGAGAATCGCTAACTCTTCCTTCATCCAAAACCTGCAGGAATAAATTGAATACGTCAGGGTGCGCCTTTTCTATTTCATCCAGAAGAATAACAGAATACGGATTTCTGCGTATTTTTTCGGTAAGCTGACCTGCTTCGTCATATCCCACATATCCCGGCGGTGAGCCTATTATCTTTGACACCGAATGCTTTTCCATATATTCTGACATATCAAGACGGATAAGTGCATCCTCCGAATCAAACATAACCTCTGCAATAGTTTTTACAAGCTCGGTTTTACCCACACCGGTAGGACCTGCGAATATGAATGAAACAGGACGTTTTCTTGCGGTTAGGTTTGCTCTTCCTCTGCGTATTGCACGGGAAACAGCATCCACAGCTTCTTCCTGACCAATAACCCTTGCATGGATTCTTTCCTCCAGTTGGAGCAACTTTTCTGATTCACTCTCGGTGATTGTATGGACAGGTATCTTGGTCCACATCTCTATTACCGCTGCCACATCTTCACTTGTAAGCTCGCTCTTTTTCGCTTCCTCATTCTTTTCAGCAAGTGCCTCGGAAAGTTCCGCTTGCTTTTGACGAAGAGTTGCGTACTTTTCGTAGTCCTGAACCTCTCCTGCTTCGTCAGCCTCAGTTGTAACAGTTTCAAGCTCCTTCTTTATACCGTCAGCCTCAACTAAAGCTTTATTTGCCAAATTCACGCGGCTTGCCGCCTCATCCAAAACGTCAATAGCTTTATCCGGAAAGAATCTGTCGGTAATATAGCGGTCACACATACGGCAGGTTTCCACTATAACCTCATCACTTATGACAAGCTTGTGATAATCTTCGTAATAGGACTTGATGCCCTTTATAATTTCCACAGTTTCTTCCATATCCGGCTCATCAATTATAACCGGCTGGAATCTTCTTTCCAAAGCCGCGTCAGTTTCGATGTATTCCCGGTACTCATCAAGAGTTGTGGCTCCTATTGCGTTTATGTCACCACGAGAAAGAGCCGGTTTTAAAAGATTTGCCGCATTCATAGCTCCATCTGCTGAGCCTGCATCAACTATTGTGTGCACTTCGTCAATAAAGAGGATAATGTCGCCTCTTTCTTTGCATTCCTTAATAAGACTTTGTATTCTGCTTTCAAACTGGCCGCGGAACTGAGTGCCTGCAACAAGTGAGCTGATATCAAGACGGTAAATCTCTTTTCCTATTAATTTTAGCGGCACACTACCCTCTGCAACAAGCTGCGCAAGGGCTTCCACAATCGCCGTCTTGCCCACACCGGGTTCTCCTAAAATAACCGGATTGTTCTTTTCACGACGGTTAAGAATCTGTATAACTCGCTGAATTTCAGTATCTCTGCCTAAAACTCTATCCAGCTTGCCTTCTCTGGCAAGAGCAGTTAAGTTATCTCCATAAGTATCAAGGATGCTCTTTTTTTGCTTCTTTTTGCCGCCAGATCCACCTGGACCTCCCACAAAGAAGGTCTCAAATCTGCGTTTTTTCGGTTTCTCTTCAGGAGCTTCCTCCGTTTTATTATCAGGAGTTTCCTCTATTTCTTCGTATTCTTCAGAAAATTCTTCTCCCATCATATCTCCACCCATCATCTGGGCAAAAGAATCCATCATCTCGGAAAAATCTTCTCCGGAAAAGTTCATCCCCGGTACAATCTGCATATTTATTTTCGGCATTTCGCCATTTTCAGTCTTTGGTAAAATCTGTTCCAAAAAGCTGTGAAGCTCATCGGGATTTTTCTGCACAGTGTCAATCACCTGAGCCATTTCGTTGTTCATGGCGTCGATTTCTTCCTCCGACATTCCTCTGCTTTTTATATATTCCGCCATAGGCGTTGCATTCTCCTCTACAGCACAAGCAAGACACAGTCCTTCCCAATCGGAAGTACCGTTTTTACCCATAGACTCAAATACAGTCGCCGGACGCTTGTGACAACGGGAACATAGTGTCATAGTCTTCCTCTTTCTGCCCATTTATATTTATACGAAAGCTATATCGGTATGGGCGTACACGACAAGCCATTATATTATAGCATAGTTTTCACAATCTAACAATACTATTTTTACGAATTTATAATTTATTCATAAACACTGTGCAATTATATTCCCATTTTCCGCTTTATTATACAAAAAAAATCCACCCGCATAGCGGGTGGTATTTCATTTTCGGGCATAGCCCTACACTCTACTGGCTACGCACAAGTGCGTTTTTTATTGGCCTGCCAGCCACGCATTGGTTACTTGCTCCCCATAAATGGGTCCCGTGGGTCAAACATACTTAATTGATCACTTTCTCTGTCTCTTTTTAACTGCTCTGATATATATTCTTTTATTGCTTTTGTGTTTTTCCCTACTGTGTCAACATAATACCCTTTACACCAAAATTCACGATTCCTATATGCAAATTTCATATTTCCAT
>SVKH01000063.1 GCA_015068545.1 Oscillospiraceae bacterium | reverse complement strand
CAGGACAATTTTTCCTTCTTCATAGCCGAAATCAACTTCATTCAAGGTAACATTACCCATCAAAGGAGTATAGGTCACACTACCATCTCCATGAGGATGCTTCCATGCCCATCTGCCTGTATGCTTGCCTGTTTCGATAATATTTCCTTCTTTATCTTCTGTTGCATTCACTAGTGTAACATATCCTTCATCAGCCTCAGGTTCTTCGTCCATCAGCGCAAAAAGTCTATCTGCACCTGCCAAACCCATAACAATCGCATTAATCTGCTGAGAAAGCTGATTGACATTTCCGGTAAACTGCTTGGTCATATTCAAAAACGGAACTACTATACTTATACTGAAAGCCATTCCCGATAAACTAAAGTTTTTAGCATTTGACACAAGGAAGATTCCTCCAGCCATAGCCATTATAACGTATAGAATATTACCTATATTCTGAATAACTGGTCCAAGAATATTTGCATATGCATGAGCTTTGAAACTATCGCTACAAAGCTGGGAGTTTATATCGTCAAAATCACTAAGGCATTCCTTTTCATGACAGAACACTTTAATTACTTTTTGACCATTCATCATTTCTTGGACAAAACCCTCTGTCTTTCCCAATGACTGTTGCTGCTTTATAAAATATTTTGCAGATCCTCCGCCAATTTTCTTGGTCATATATACCATTAACGCAACACCGATCATAAGAACAAGTGTCATCCAAATACTGTAATACAGCATAATTCCCAAAACCGATATTACAACTACCAAAGCACGAAGCATTGATGGCAAAGCCTGAGAAATTAACTGACGAAGAGTGTCAATGTCATTAGTATAATGGCTCATAATATCGCCGTGCTTATGAGTATCAAAATATTTGATAGGAAGATTTTGCATTCCTCCAAACATTTTCTTACGGCATTTACTCAAAAAGCCTTGAGTTATATATGCCAAAAGCTGTGTATACAGTACAACAGCAATAAGAGATACAACATAGACAATGGTTAAAACCACTATTTCCGGCAAAATCTCTCCAAAAGCACCATTCCAGTCTCCTGAAGCATACCATTTTTCTATAATGGCAATAACTCTTTGAATAAATACATCCGGCACAGCAGCAGAAACCGACACAATGAGTATACACGCCAAGGTTACCGGCACCATTACAGGGTAAAACTCAAAAAGCATTTTTATAACACGACCAAATGTTTTACCTTTTGACATATTCGGATTCATAGGAGGTTTATTCATTGTCCTCACCTCCCTTTACTTGTTGTTCGTAAATTTCCTTATATATTTCAGAATTTTCCAAAAGCTGATTATGAGTTCCCTTTGCGGAAATTTTTCCGTTTTCCATAACTAGAATAAGGTCAGCATCCTCTATGGATGATATTCTCTGGGCTATGATAATCTTGGTAGTTTCCGGAATATACTCACGAAACCCTCTTCTTATCAGCATATCTGTTTTTGTATCTACCGCACTTGTAGAATCATCCAGTATAAGAATTTTAGGTTTTTTAAGCAAAGCTCTTGCAATACACAGTCTCTGCTTTTGTCCTCCCGATACATTAGTTCCGCCTTGTTCAATCTTAGTATCAAGACCTTCAGGAAAGCTTTTTATAAATTCTTCTGCCTGTGCAAGCTTGCAAGCTTCTTCTATTTCTGCATCGGTAGCATCCGCATTACCCCACTTCAGATTTTCACGAATAGTACCGGAAAACAGCAGATTTTTTTGCAGAACCATTGCAACTGAGTTTCTCAAAGTAGCAAGATCATATTGCTTAACATCCACTCCACCTACTTTAACAACGCCTTCTGTTGCATCGTAAAGTCTTGGAATAAGCTGTACCAAAGAAGATTTTGCCGAACCCGTTCCACCAACAATACCAACTGTCATACCCGACTTGATATCAAGGTTAATGCCGGATAGTGCGTACTTTTTTGCTTTTTCAGAATACTTAAAGCTGACATTATCAAAAGAAATAGATCCATCAGAAACACTATGAATCGGATTTGAACAAATATTCATTGAAGGTTTTTCATCCAATACTTCGCAAACTCTTTTCGCAGATTCAACAGACATAGTAATCATCACATAAATCATAGAAAGCATCATAAGTGACATGAGTATTTGCACTCCGTATGTCAGCATAGCAGAAATTTGCCCTATATCTATGGTCTGTCCTCTGCCTTGTATTACAAGCTTTGCACCAACAAAAAGAATAAAGACAGAATTAAAATTCATACACAAAGTCATTAAGGGATTGTTTAACGCAACTATTTTCTCTGCCTTTGTAAAATCATTTGCTATGTCATCAGAAGCTGTAGAAAACTTTTTCTTTTCGTATTCTTCACGAGCAAAACCTTTTACAACACGCATTCCCCTTACGTTTTCTTCTATTGATTCATTAAGCTTATCGTATTTTTTAAACACTCGGCGAAAAGCCGGCATAGCAGCTCTACCTACTAAATACAGACCGATGCCAAGTACAGGAATTACCACAACAAAAGCCGTTGACAATGCACCGCCCATTATATAAGCCATAACTACTGAGAAGATGAGCATAAGAGGGCTTCTGATAGCGGTTCTTATAATCATCATAAATGACATTTGCAAATTTGATACATCGGTTGTCATTCTGGTTACCAATGAAGAAGTTGAGAATTTATCTATATTCTCAAAGGAATAATCCTGAATCTTTTCCATCATATCTCGTCTTAGATTCTTTGCAAAACCGGTAGACGCCTTAGAACAAGTTATGCCTGCAAATCCACCAAACATAAGTGATATTACAGCCAGAATCACCATGATAACACCAATTTTTAGTATAGTACCTATGTCAGCACTGTCCTTGACTTTATTTACCAAATCTGCGGTAACAAAGGGCAACATAGTCTCGATAACAGCTTCTCCCAGAATAAATATTAGAGTCAAAATAGCAGAAAGTTTATACTCTCTTATGCTCTTACTAAGTCTTTTTAACACAAATTATCCTCCTCTATTAAGACAGTAAAGAAAAAAGCGCATATGACAGAAGAATACACTTCTTCGCAATGCACAAAGTAATAACACAATATATTTCCTTCCCTTAACCTTGGTTATTTTACCACATCATCCGATTTTTGTCAACGAATATAGTAAAAATCTAACGCAAAGCATAAAAAAATCTCATTTTTATGAGATTTTTTATACAATATTCTTAATGATACCGAATGCCAGCAAAGACATTACAAGCCCTGCAGTTATAACTCCAAAGAAAATAGCTGGCAAAGAATCTCGCTTTCTCATCCTAAGAAGTGTTGCAGCTAGCGCTCCTGTCCAAGCACCTGTCCCCGGCAGAGGTATGGCAACAAATAGAAAAAGACCAAACTTTCCGTATTTTCTTATCTGATCTGATTTGGAAAGAGCCTTATTTTCCAGTTTTTCTACCATATTTTTCATTGGTGTATTTTTTAGCCAACCGAAGATTTTATCAATAAATATAAGAATAAATGGAATTGGAATCATATTCCCGATGACTGCTATTATAAAAGTGGATAAAAACTCCATTTTTAAAAATCCGGCAGCAAGAATACTTCCTCTAAGCTCCAATATGGGTATCATAGATACCACAAAAACAATCAATTCCTTTGAAACTTTTCCACTAAAAGTTTCAACAATCAATTCTACTAATCCGTCCATATTCTCCTCCGTTAAAATCGTAAATATTTTGGGTAGTGATTCTTAAGCACCCCACCCGTCGCCTTTCCCCAGCCGATAGGAAAACCGTCATATAAAACTGCTGTCCATCCATTTTCATTGCAAGCTATGGTTTCTCCTCTATAATACTTTTCTGTACTATCAATAGAAAAAGTTCTTTTAAAATCATTTGCTTCAAGAGCAAGGCACAATGCATGAGAAGGCTCAAATCTTCCCTTTTTGCACACTCCAAGATGCAAGCCTGGAAGCAACACCTTTATCTTATCAATATCTATCCCTTTTGGCATAAGATACAGATTTTCGCCAAAATCAATTATTTCTCCTTCAAGGTTACAATTGAGATTGTCTTTCTGAAAATTTAAATACTCTGTTATTTTACCACATTTATATGTTTTTTCAAAGTTATTTATGTTTCCATTGTTTTTTTCAAAAAGAGCAACAAAATGACCTTCCCCTTTTGATATGTGAGGGAAAATTCTCTTAGTAGCCGAAAGATCATGTTCTGAATTAACAAATTCACTTTTACCATCTGTCATTCCTTCAATATCTATTTGGCACAGTCCGGTTCCCTCAATATTCTCTAGAACCCATTGTACCACACCTTCATTTTCACATGGTGCAAAAGTACAAGTAGAGTACACCAGTTTTCCGCCTTTTTTTAACATACAAAACGCAGATTCCAATATCATTTTCTGCCTTTGGGCACAAGATAAGGTGTGTTCTGTACTCCATTCGTCAATAGCCTGTGGCTCCTTACGGAACATACCTTCCCCTGAACATGGTGCGTCTACTATGATTTTATCAAAAAATTCCGGATACTTTTCCGCAAGCCTTTCGGGGCTTTCGTTAGTTACTATTGCATTTTTGATTCCCATTCGCTGAATATTTTCCGCCAGAATCTTACTTCTTTTAGGAATAATTTCGTTAGCTACAAGAATCCCTTCTCCTTTTAGCTTTTCTGCAGCATGAGTAGCCTTTCCTCCCGGAGCAGCACACAAATCAAGAACATAGTCTCCAGGAGCTATATCAAGCGCCTCAACAGTAGACATTGCAGATGGCTCTTGAAAGTATACAAGACCGCACAAATGGTAAGGATCTTTCCCCGATATAACATCCTTTGTAGTGTAATACCCATTTGGACACCATTTTACATTTTCGGGATTATCAAGCCTTGATAATACTTTATCAAAAGCTCCCTGTTTATTTGAATTTATTCTGATACCCGTATAGATAGGAGCAAGTGAAAAAGCATCAAGAAAGGAGTCATATTCATCCTTGAGCATCTCTTTCATTCTGGCTGAAAACTCTTTTGGAAATTCCATTTTTAATTCTTCCTCTCGTTGTACAGCTTGATTATAAACTCACACAAATCCCTTGTAGATTCCGGTTTCCCTAAGTATGATATACTCTTTTCCAAAAGTTCTAGTCTAATAGGATTTTTTATAATTTGATAAAGAGCCTCATCAATACCAAAAGTTTCGGTAACCATGATGGCAGCCCCATTATTTACTAAAAATTCCATATTACGGTCTTCTTGACCGCGGATAGGATTCATTATAATTGCAGGAAGCTTTTTTGCCAGAAGTTCGGATGTAGTAAGACCACCAGGCTTTGTAATAATACAATCTGCTGCGTCCATCATTACATCAATATTATCTACAAAACCAAATGGAATTATCTTCTTTCTCCACTGCTTTGCGGATATTTCACGATACATTTTTTCGTTTCTTCCACAGACGCATAGAATTTGAAAATCTATATCCAACTGATCTATATCACATATTTCCTTTATAATGTTTCCAAAACCCATGGAACCCATCATTATAAGTATAGTAGTTTTATCCTCAATACCTAGAGTTTTCCTTGCATTCACCTTGTCGTTTTTTTGAGAAAACTGTTTTTTTATAGGTATGCCAAATGGCAAGATTTTATCCGGATTTATTCCTTTTTTCTTCATTTGATTATCCAAAAGAGAACTTGCTGTAATGTAATAGTCAAGGTCTGTACTTTCCCAAAATGGATGTACTGTAAAGTCAGTTAAAACTCCGATAAGCGGACAGGAAACTATATTTTTTTCCTTTAGATATGTCATCATCATACAAGCGTAGGAATGAGTACCTATTATAACGTCGGGAGAATAGCTCCTGATATACTCCTTCAACTTGTGGGAAACGAGCTTGGATAATATAGAAACGATAGACATCTTATCCCATTTTTCCACTCTTTCGTCCAGCTTATCATACGCTTTACCGTATATTTCCGGAATATACTTTGTAGAAAACAGATATCCGTTATCAATAGAATCCGCCAAAACAGGGTTAATATATTCAAATGTGTCGAGCATAGAGCACTCAATATCTTTTTCGTTAAAGTAGTTAATTATAGCCTGTGCAGTTGAATGATGCCCATAGCCGGTTTTTACAGACAGGATAAGAACTTTCATCATTTACCCCCTTGAAATTATATAACAAACATGATATAATTATATCACATAGAAATTTTGATTTCAAGACAATTTGAATAAAAGGTGGTGAATTTCTGTGATACACTACGTAGGTGACAGAGGTACCTTTGAATATTTCGTAAAGCTGGATATACCGATTATATTTTCAAATTCCTTAGCTCAGGCAGAAAAGCTTATAGTCACCGAATACTCTGAAAACGCTGTGCGACTTATAAAAGAAGCAGTTCTTATCAACATCCCCGTTTTAGCAATCCTTGACGGATTTCAATCTGTAATAAAAGCCTTTGACGGGATATGCGATGAAATAGAATGCTCTGAAGGTAAGCAAGAATGGGCTGTTGTTGACACATCTGTGCCGATATATCGAGGTCTGGAAACGGCTATTCAAGTTTGTCGAGGGAAGCCGGTAGGTATTTTGGAGACTGTGATGCCATCTGAACTTGACTGCATATCAAGGTCCAATGATGGTGACATTATCGCTGTTTCCAACCTCATTGCTCCTGGCAAATTCGGAAATATATACGGACTTAATTTTTACATTTCATCAGGGCTTACTCCTGATGCAGAAAAGATAATAACAAATTTTATAAATTTATAAGGAGATACTACAATGAATAAAAGAACAAAAGAAATGGTTATGGCAGCTATACTTACAGCTCTTTCAATCATCATTACATACTCACCAGTTAAATTAGTATTGCCATTTTTCACATTAACTGTTGGTGCACACATTCCTACACTAATTGCCATGTTTATTAGCCCTTGGGTTACAGCAATGACTGTAATAGGCAGTTGTATAGGTTTTCTTATGACTATACCTGCACCGTCATCTATAATAGTTGTTACACGCGCAGCTACACACATAGTTTTTGCACTTGTCGGCTACAACCTGATAAAGAAGAATCTACTGCCTCTATATGCAGTAGCGCTAATTACTGCCGTAATTCATGCTTTATTTGAAGGATTATCAGTATATATACTAACTCCTCTAGTTATTACCGGTGACACAACCGCAACAGCTGCAGCCGGTATAGCCATAGCAGGCACACTTGTACACCATATACTTGACTCTGCAATCTGCATTCCGATCCTTATTGCTCTGAAAAAGCAAAAATAATCAAACTACAGAGAAACTTTTAGGAGAAGAACTATGCACAAGGATGTAGAAAGTATTTTAGTTAGCGAGAAAGAAATAGAAGAAATTGTTTTGCGTATTGCAGGCGAAATCAATAAAAATCTAAACGGAGAGCCACTTTTAGTAGTTGTTATTTTAAAAGGCTCTACCCCATTTGCCATGGATTTAATCAAAAAACTGGATATGCCAGTAGAGATTGACTTTATGCAAGTTTCAAGCTATGGTAAAACCACAGAATCAAACGGATTTATTAATGTAAAACGTGATCTGGAACAGGACGTTACTGGAAAAAATGTTCTTATTGTTGAAGATATCATCGACAGCGGAAATACCTTGTATAAAATTAAGGCGCTGTTTCAGGATAGAAAAGCAAAAACCGTCCAGATTTGTACCTTGCTTGATAAGCCATCACGAAGAGTTGTGGATGTAAACGTTGACTATGTGGGTAAAGAAATTCCGGATGAATTTGCGATAGGTTACGGCCTTGACTACTGTGAACATTACAGAAATCTTCCTTATGTCGGTGTATTAAAAAGATCTGTATATGAAAAATAAGTAGAAATTTGTCAGAATCTTTATTCCACCAAAATACTATGTCAATTATCGCACCTAGTAAAAAATACTCATATAATAGCTGTCTAATAAAAAAACAAACAGTTCACATATATGAATCAACAAAAAACAAGCTGTCTTAAAGGTTATAGTAATATACCTCTAAGACAGCTTGTTTTAATCAAATAACGAAACCTGATCCTTTTCCGGTAGGTCAAGACAACCTTCGGCTATCAACATATCAATTATAGTTTTTGTTGCACCTGTTCTTATCCTAAAGTCTTCTACCGTTTTAAACTCTCCTGCTTCTCTTGCTTCTACTATGGCTTTTGCTGCATTGTCACCCATTCCCGGAAGAGCGTTAAGCGGAGGCAAAATACCATTTTCTGTAGGCAAGAAATCAACAGCATGAGATTTATACAGGTCAATTGGCACAAATCCCACACCTCTTGCGTACATTTCTACACATATTTCCAGTATTGGAACTAAGTTTTCTTCCTTTTTGGATATAGTTCCGTTAGCTCGTTTTTCCTTTAGTTCCTCGATAGCACCTCTAGCAACACCAATTCCTTTGGTCATAATAGATGCATCAAAATCATCTGCACGAACAGAAAAATAAGCTATGTAAAAAGCCTCAGGGTAATACACCTTAAAATAGGCAATTCTGAATGCCATGGTAACATACGCAACAGCGTGAGCCTTCGGGAACATATACTTTATTTTTTTACAGGAATCCATGTACCATTCAGGTACATTAGCTGCACGCATGGCCTCTTCGTCTTCCGGAGTTAAT
>SVKH01000001.1 GCA_015068545.1 Oscillospiraceae bacterium | reverse complement strand
TAAATACTACACAGCTTCAAAATCTTAGTTTTACCGAAATGTCCAATATTCGTATTGTTGTGATATGTATGATAATGGGACTACTGGTACTGGTTGGCATTTTGTTCAGCATTTTCCTGCTGTCGCCGTTACTTGTGGGATTCAGAAGATTCCTGCTGAATGCTGCCAAAGGCGGAGGAAGCTTAAACGATTTGCTTTTCCCGTTTAAAAATAACTATAAAAATATTACGCTTACGCTGTTTATGAAAAATCTGTACA
Organism: Oscillospiraceae bacterium; assembly: GCA_015068545.1. Lineage (GTDB taxonomy): Bacteria > Bacillota > Clostridia > UBA1381 > UBA1381 > UBA1738. The sequence continues at coordinate 58,822 of SVKH01000001.1, read as the reverse complement.
TTTTTCTGTGGTCACTGCCCGGATATATACCGCTAATTGTGGCGTTTACTGTTTTCAACCTGCCTCAACGCCTGACAATGCTTATTACCCAAATACGTCAGGATTCTGTTTCTGCACTTTTGACATTAATGCTCATAACCACAGTTTTGCTTGTAGCAACCATCGTTTTTTCCATACCTTCTATTATAAAGGATCTTCAGTACTCTATGGTACAGTACATTCTGGCGGATAATCCGGACGAAGACTGGAAAACTGCCATTAAAAACAGCAAGGAAATGATGGTGGGCAACAAATGGGCTTATGTCAAGCTAATGTTCTCGTTTTTGGGTTGGCAGCTACTGGCAAACTTGGTCTGCTGTATAGGAAATTTTCTGATTGCTCCATACATCGAATCAACATATGCTCAGATGTATATAGAAGTCAGCGGACAAAGGGACGAATACCAAGAACAGCAGTTTGGTGGCAATGACTTCTTTTCATCATTCGGCACTTTTTAAAATAGTAGGAGGGATATAATATGTACATTGCTAACGAAAAACGTTACGAAAATGCGTCATTTGCCTTTTGCGGCAAATCCGGTCTTGCACTACCTCGAGTGAGCCTTGGTATATGGCACAACTTCGGCACATACGATGACTACGAAAATATGAAAAGAATGTGCTTTACCGCCTTTGATAACGGTATAACTCATTTCGACGCCGCAAATAACTACGGTCCGGAGCCGGGAAGTGCCGAGACTAACTTCGGCAAAATTTTAAAAGAGGAGCTTAGCGCATACCGTGATCAGCTTATTATCAGCACCAAAGCCGGATATTATATGTGGGAAGGCCCTTACGGTGACGGCGGCAGCAGAAAATATATGCTGGCAAGTCTGGATAACAGCCTAAAACGTCTTGGAGTAGATTATGTGGATATTTTTTATCACCACCGTATGACCCGGGAAACACCACTAGAGGAGAGTATGTCTGCACTTACTCATGCGGTAAAAAGCGGAAAGGCATTGTATGTAGGACTTTCCAACTATGACGGCAAAACGCTAAAGAAAGCAACAGAAATACTGGAAAAGGACGGAACACCTTTTATCATAAACCAAAATCCGTATAATATATTGAACAGAAATGTGGAAGAAAACGGACTTTTGGATATGTCCTGCAAATTGGGGAAAGGTGTAATATGCTTCAGTCCTCTTGCCCAAGGACTTCTTACCGACAGATACCTAGGCGGTATTCCAAAGGGTAGCCGTGCATCAAAAAATCACTTCCTTAAAGAGGAGCAAATCACTCCGGAGCTGACAAAAAAAATAAGCGCATTAAACAGTATAGCAAAGGAAAGAGGTCAATCACTTGCCCAGATGTCCCTTGCATGGGTACTGAAAAATCCTGCCGTTACAAGCGTACTGATAGGCGCATCTTCTCCTCAGCAGATTCTGGACAATTTAAAGTGTACCGATTCTGCAGGCTTTACTCCCGAAGAGCTATCCCAAATAGACAGCATAGTCATGGAATAATAAGGCAGAACCTGCCTTTGTTGCCGGATTATTTTCCCATAAACCGGCGGCTAATTTTTCCATTTCTTGACAATGTCTGTATTTTATAGTACAATTAACCTACCAATGTAAAAGCATTAGGTAGGTTATTTTAATTATATGTGAAATTACTACTTTCAGATTGTAGTTTCCAAAATGACAAAATTGCTACCTTATTCCTAAGCCCATAGGCGGTGCTTATATAGGAGCATTTTAAACCTTGTGCTTTCTAAACAAAGGAGGAAATAATTATGAATACCGAAAAAAAAGGCTTTGCCAGCAGATGGGGATTTATTCTCGCATCGGTAGGTTCAGCAGTCGGAATGGCAAACGTATGGGGATTCCCAAACAAATTGGGAGCTAATGGCGGTGGAGCATTCCTTTTGATTTACCTTTTCTTCGTTTTCATCTTCGGCTATGTAGCTCTGCCTGCAGAGTTTGCAATAGGCAGAATGGCAAAAACAGGTACACTGGGCGCATACGATGCCGCGTGGAAAACAAGAAATAAGAATCTGGAAAAAGCAGGCGGACTAATAGGATGGCTACCTCTTATCGGTTCACTATGCATCTCCATAGGCTACGCAGTCATAGTTTCTTATGTATTAAAAGCTCTCGTTAGCTCTATAACAGGCAACCTTATGACTACCGATGTGCAGCTGTGGTTTGAAGGATTTTCCTTTGAGTCGTACTCTGTTATACCATACCACATTGTAGTTGTCGTTGGCACACTTTTAACCCTGCTATTGGGAGCAAAAAGCATAGAAAAATCCAATAAGATTATGATGCCGATATTCTTCATCATATTCGCATTTTTGGCAGTTTGTGTTATGTTTTTACCCGGTTCTGCAAACGGTTACAAGTTTATGTTTACTGCTGACTGGAAACAGCTTGCCAATCCTCTTGTATGGATATGGGCTATGGGGCAGGCATTCTTCTCACTGTCTGTTACAGGTAGCGGTATGATTGTTTACGGAGCATATCTTGCCGACTCGGAGGATGTGGTTTCCGCATCGAAAAACACAGCAATTTTCGATACAATAGCTGCCATAGTTGCGGCACTGGTTATCATTCCGGCATGCTTCTCCTACGACCTTGACGTAGGTGCAGGACCATCACTTCTGTTTGTTACACTGCCTACTATTTTGCAGGATATACCGCTTGGACAGCTTTTCGCAATCATACTGTATGTGGCTATGATTTTTGCAGGAATAAGCTCACTTCAGAATATGTTTGAGGCTGTTGCGGAATCACTTTTAAATAAGTTCCCAAAACTTAGCCGAAATTTTGTACTACTTCTGCTTTGCATCATCTGTCTTGGTGTTGGTGTGGGAATGGAAGCAATCAGTCAATGGGGTCCATGGATGGATCTTATCTCCATCTACATCATCCCAATCGGTGCAACTCTGGGCGCAATTTCATGGTTCTGGATAATGAAAAAGGACGTCCTAATGTCCGAAATCAACAAGGGAACGAAAAAGCCTCACGGTGATTTTTGGTACAATATGGGCAGATTTGTATATGTGCCGTTTGCTATCATACTTTGCATGGTGGCACTATTTATGAAGGTTGCATTCTGATGAAGAACAAAGCGGCTTTGCAAAAAAATCGCACAAGCATTTAATTGATTTTTTATCTCATAGAAAGCTCAAATTCCTATGAAATAATAACCGTCTTATTACGTTTTATCTAGCTTTTACCGGTATTCCGGTAAGAGTATGAGATTTTCGTAATAAGGCGGTATTTTTAGTTTTGCATTTTTATTCCATCACTCTGCAAATTATATTCCAAAAGCCTGCATCCGTCCAGATTTTCCTTCATCATATCCACTCCCTTTATGGTGCTGTCATCATAGGTGGTGTAATAGTATATCCCCCTATTTAAATTACAGCAGGACGAATACCTTGTAATCTCATATTTACCGTTTACTCTAACGCATCCTCTTTGATGAAACACAGAGTACAATATATGAAAAAAGTGATTTACATTGTCTTTTTCTCCCCCTTGTAAAACAGAGTTTTCCCTGATAAAACACGCCTTTATAAACCTTGAACCCGATGACCAATCTCCCGGCAAGCCTATGCCTCCCATACCTCGGCTATCGGGAATAATTTCGTAATTTTTAGAAAACCTATTCTCCGGTTCATCTGAGGATGACTGCATATATCCTGATAGCCTTTCCATCTGCACATTGAACGTGGGATTATTGGTCAAAACTCCCATAGGATTTTCATAAATAAAAAGTCCATGCTTTGTTTGCTCTGCCACAATAGTTCTTTTTTTGTCCGATAGCATCCAATGCAGCGGCGCCGGCGGCATATCCTCCGAAAATGCTTTATCGGTAATGTTCGCGTTTTTTAGCAGCTCTTCCGCCTCATAGGTATCTTTGCAGCAGGACAAAACGCGAGGAATAAGCTCAAATGACGGTATGTTTTTAAGCCCATCTTTACTTGGAAAATACATAGCATTTTTGAAAAATCTCAAACCGGCCATCCCTAACCCCTCCTCATTTATACCGTCAAAATACAGCGGATATCCATCTACCACTACACCCATACCAATAATAGCAAAATGGCTTTTCACACTATTTCCATCAGCAAATTGAAAAGAGAAATTTCTGGGAGTTATTACTATTCTCTCTCCAAACCCTACTTCATAATCAAGATTCCTTCCAAAATATCCTTCCTTAATCCAAACCGCAGTACACATACAACTCTCCTTCGTTATAGAAACCTCTTCATTTATAAATTCCAAAACCTCAAATCCCACATCTGCTCAAATCACTTCCACAGTACCTTACTTTTACTTAGCATCTCACGTTTTTGTGATTTTAACAAAAAAACAAGCGAAAGCTTTTCGGAAAGTAAAGCTAAAACGGCTAATTTCAAATCCGATTAAATCAAAAGCTCTCTAGGTCTAACTTTTTTTAAAAACTGTCTTTATTATTTGGTAAATATATGATATAATAGGCTTAAAAGGGGACTATAAAACAAGGAGGCACAAAAATGAACTCAAAAATACTTATAGTAGACGATGAAAAAAACATCGTGGAACTTATCCGCCTTTATCTGGAAAAGGAAGGCTTTAAGACAATTTGTGCGTACAACGGCGATGAAGCGCTATCGCTTTTTAACCATCATTCACCAGCGCTTGTGATATTAGACATTATGCTTCCCGGTATGGACGGTTGGCAGGTATGTCGCGAAATCCGAAAAAGTGCCAACACCCCTATCATTATGCTTACAGCCAAATCCGACACCTTCGACAAGGTTTTAGGCCTTGAGCTGGGCGCTGATGATTATATGACAAAGCCATTTGAGGCAAAAGAGCTATTGGCAAGGGTAAAGGCTGTACTTCGCCGCAGCGAAGCCCATGAAACCGCATCCAGTAAGGAAGTTTCGTACGAAAAGCTTTGCATCAATATCGAAAACTATGAGCTTAAAATAAACGATGCTCAAGTGGATGCCCCGCCAAAGGAAATAGAGCTATTGTACTTTTTGGCGTCAAATCCAAACAGAGTTTACACAAGAGAGCAGCTACTGGAGGAAGTATGGGGGTTTGACTACTTTGGCGATTCCCGTACTGTGGACGTGCATGTAAAGCGCCTCAGAGAAAAACTGGAGGGCATAAATGCAAACTGGCAGCTAAAAACAGTTTGGGGCGTAGGATACAAATTTGAGATAAAAAAATAAGAGGAAACAGCTATGTTTAAATCAATTTTTCAACGGCTGTTCTGGACCAGTACAGCAATAATCTTCTTTGTTGTAATTGTTGTTTCCGCTTCGATGTTCGCATTCTTAAACCGATTTGTTCTTGACGAGAAATTTTCCAGTGCGGAAAAAGCATCAAAAAGTATCGAATATCTCACAAACTCTATGGTCCTTAATAACGACGATCCAAGGGCAAAAAACATGTACGATACCATGCTGTCCTCTTGGTCATTGATGGTGGAAGCGGATATAGCCGTTATAAACACAATCGGCAGCGTATTCTCCTCCACAGGGGACAGAAAACCACCCAGCAAGGATCATGTACAATCGGTACTGGAGGATAATGTTGTACGTACATCGGCAACATCATACAAAAACTCCCGCGAGTATATAATAGGAATACCTATCAAGTACCATGACGCTGTCATAGGCGGAATATTCTACTTTTTCCCGTCATCTATGATGCAGGGTACTATAATACGTTTTTCCTATATGGTGTTCCTTTCTCTTTTATGTGCAATGGCAATCGCTATGGGGCTGGTGTACTTTGATTCGCGACACATTTCCGGTCCGCTAAAAGAGCTGAACACAGCGGTACTTGAGATAGCATCAGGTAAATACGACAAGCATGTGGAGATTCATTCCAGAGACGAAATAGCACAGCTTGCTTCCAGTTTTAATTATATGGCAAGGACTCTTAACCAAACCGAGGATATGCGTAACAGTTTTATTTCCGACATATCTCACGAGCTGCGCACGCCTATGACTTCTATATCCGGATTTGTGGAAGGAATATTGGATGGCACTATCCCGAAGGAAAAGGAGCGCGAGTATCTGAAGATAGTTTTGGACGAGGCAAACCGCCTTGCAAGACTAACCAATGAGATGTTTGAGATGACAAAAATGACCTCTCCGGAATATAAGCTGTCTATAAAAGAACTGAATATTACCGAAACTGTCAGACTTTGTATAATAAGCGCAGAGCATAAAATAGACGAAAAGAATCTGGAAATTGATGTGTGGTTTGAAAATGACCCATGTATGGTGTTGGCAGATCCTGATGCTATACGGCGTGTACTAATTAACCTACTGGAAAACGCAATTAAATTCAGCAATCCACACACAACTGTGGGCATTAAAGTTTGCGAAAGAAACAAGAAAATCTGCGTAGATATAGTGAATCACGGAAGCGGCATAAGCGAAGAAGACATACCGCATATTTTCGATAGATTCTACAAAAGTGACAAATCAAGAGGCAGAGATAGAGCCGGCGCCGGACTGGGACTATCATTTGTAAAAAACATACTGAATCTGCATTCACAGCAGATTACTGCCACCAGTGTAAAGGAGGTCGGCGAACAGTATAAAACCACCTTCTCATTTACCTTGGAAAAGGCATAGCAGCGTTAATTGAAAAGCCCAAAATTCATCATATATATTTTTATGTCTATATAATCTAATTAAACAAAACCGCAAGGAAAAAGATTTTTCCCTGCGGTTTTTTCGTCTACTCAGATTGTAGTATTTGATTCTTTAATTTACAGCGGATTTATTACTGCTAATTCCAAGTCAGGTTCCACTCCCTTTCATAAAACCTGCAGAATTTCTAACGGACTTTTTCGCCTGTAAATTTGCAGAAAATCGGTAAAACTCTGCCTTGTTACATCATTTTATCTACTAAAAATCCTTCTTGCTTTTGTATACAAAAGGGTAACACATATCAGAGTAATAATAAGCTCCGGAATAAGATACGTTGCCTGATACCCAAGAGAATAAATCCAAGGGTTTTGCCCTGCCGGTGCATAGCTTGCAAAAAGAGTTGCACCGCTTATGGTAGAGCATATAAATCTGCCAAAAACACCAAAAACAGTTCCGCACACAATTCCTGCCACATTCTTTTTGAAAAATCCTGAAACTCCCAGTACACCGAAGGCAAGAACATAGTCCAATAGTATAGACATAGGATGATATATCACCCCTGCAATCATCAACGAAATCACACCGTAGAGCGCACCTGCCGTCACACCGCAAGCCGCACCGCATCTTAGCGAAACCAATATAATAGGTATCATGGTAAGAGAAACCGATCCTCCCTGAGGCATCTCCCAAACCTTTATAAAACTGCAAATAACCGCCATGCTCACCGACACGGCAACTTCTGCCATAATTCTTGTTTTTCTCATAAATACACTTCCTTTCAGGTGAGATATTTCCCGCTATCAATTACTATACAAAAAGGCACATCCGATTTTACGGATATGCCTAGGATGACTTATCAAAAATCCCTACGCTGGCATTATCCATATCAGGTTTTAGGGTCGAGATAAACCAATCTCCTCTCAGCCTGTTATCAAGCTCCCCTTTTTTAATCATTCAAATATATTCTTTTTAATTTTTCTATCACTTTTTTCTCCAGACGTGATATATACATCTGCGAAACTCCCCATTCTCCCGCAATGGCACTTTGGGGTTTTTCGTCATAAAATCTGGCGCGGATTAGTTTTATCTCCTTTTCGTCCAGTTTTGACATACAGTAGTTTACAAAATCCGCATTTTCCACCAATGTGAATCCATCCTCGTCAACACCTACCATATTGGCAAGACTAAGTCCACCATCTGTGTATGCTTCGTCCTCCAATGACTTTATAAAAGCGGAATCTCCCGCCTTATATGCCTCATGAATAGTTTCCACCGGCATATCCAAAAGCCTTGCAAGCTCCTCCATGGATACATTTTCCGACTGTTTCCTAAGGTTTTCCGCCTTGCAGAAGATTTCGTACATTTTGCGCGGTACCTTGATGCACTTAGCTTTATCGCGCAAAAATCTGCGAATTTCCCCTAGTACCGTAGGCGTTGCGAAGGTAGCAAACTGCACTCCTCTGTTTGGATTGAATCTTTCCACCGCAAGGATAATACCCATACAGGCAACCTGATAAATATCTTCGAACTCTACTCCACATCCGTTAAATCGGTGAGCCAGAATCTTGGCTATGTATGTGTAGTTATTCACCAACTCATCGCGAATTTTTTTGTCACCGGTTTCTATATACTGTGTAAACAGCTCCATTTCTGCTGTCACAGTCTCACCTCTCATCAATCAAATACTTTGCAAATTTCTTACCGTTTTCGTACTTTGCAATTTGTTCTTCGTCATCTGTTTCTTCTTCTCGTAGCTTTCTAACAGCCAGATATAGGTCGTCAACAGGTATGCCGGAGCCTTCAAAAGCTTTGCAACCTACCAAGCTTACACATTCTCCTTCTTCATCTGCTCCACTCCAAACGGAAGCTTCCTCAAACATTCCGCTTTCGCACATCATATCCGCATACTGCTTGGACATAATGAAGACGAAAGCTTCGGAATATGCCTGCTCCGTCATGAATTTCACCTGCATAGCCTGCGCATACTGAATATCATTTGATTCTCCCATATTCAGCATCATCACATAAGCATCACAAATTTCATTACCCGTTACATCGTCAATATTTTCCGCAGCAAGCTGTTCAATCAGCTCACATTGCTCGGTAGTAATTCCCATTTCTGCAATATAGTCTATGGATAAATCGTATTTTGTTGCGTTAAGATCGGTATAAACGATGTACCCAATGACAAAACAAGCCACTATGGCTACTATGGTATGAACCTTGTAATAGTAGAAATAATTATCCCACCATTCCTTTGTAAACAGCTTTGGCTTTTCGCCATATACTTCCATGTATCTATCCCTCCGATAAATCAAACCGCAAAATCTTGTACTTATTAGAGAATTATATCACATTACGGAATATCTTGCAATAATTTTAACAGATAATTTACAAATTAAGACATACATCTACACCTGCGGGCATAGGAACACAATTTAGTTATTCCGAAAATCACAAAACAAAAGTAGTAATTTGCATAAAAAAAGGATGTTATCTAAAAAACAACATCCCTTAAAAATACATAATCTACTGCTTTCTGGCTGTAATTATTCCGTAGACGGCACCTACTATACTGTACGGTATCAGCAGAATAAGGCAGATAACTGTGCTGATTGGCGGCAGAAACAAGCTAATGAAAAATACTAGTCCCATACAGATTGTTTCGTATCCTATAAATCTATTGATTTTTCTTACCTTTTCGGTATCAACATCGAAATTCTTAATATAATCAAACTTTGGCATATAATTACCTATTACAAGAAAAATAGAACCAACAATAAAGGTTACTATTCTCCTAATATCTAAATTCCATCCCAGTCCGTAGCCCAACGTCACTACCTGCAAAATCATAGTCATAACCGGAATAATCCACTTTGTTACCCTCTCAAGCTTTTTTCTCTCTCCGTTTTTTTCTGCATTTATATCATTTATAAAACAGCAGAAGCCCTGAAGCACCACCATCAAAACCGGAAGCACAAACACCACGAACCCCTTAGAAGCAAAGTTATCCGCTTCGCCGTAAACATTAAAATGAATTGCCATAGCGTCGGGAAGCCTACTCCAAAGTGATACTCCAAGTAATATAGGCAGCAGACACACAACAGCGGTAATTAAAAATATTTTCCATTTAAAAAATTTCATCAATCATTCCCTCCTAAAGCATAAATCCATGTAAGCACATCTTCAAACACAGAAGTATTCAGCTCGTAATATATAAAATTCTTGTACTTTCGCTCAGCAATAAGGTCAGCCTTTTTTAGTTTTGACAGGTGGTAGGAAACTGTTGCTCCTGTTAGGTTAAATTGCTCACCTATCTCCCCTGCTGATTTTTTGCCATTTTTCAGCATAGACAGTATATCTCGCCTTACCGGATCAGATATAGCCTTTAAAGTTTCATTCATCCCCACTTGCATCACTCCTTCGCAATCTATTTAGAAATATTTCTAAATAGATTATACACTTTAACATATTTATTGTCAATACCTATTTAGATTTTTTTCTAAATAGATAATAAATAGTACGCTATCAACTGTTTAATGAGAAAAGCAGCTTCGCTGCACCGCCTACGGCGGAAGGTCGAAGCAACTTTGCTTTTCTTATGCCATGTGCATTTTTGAAAAGCTAAAGCTTTTCAAAAAAAATTGCACGGCAGTATAATTATTTTTTGCTTTATGGGAACGCAGTTTCCTATAAAGCAAAAAATAACTGCACCAACTTAGCACATACAGTACTAATTGATGCAGTTAAAATGTGAGTCCTTATGACATTTCCCTCTTTTTAGATACATAGCCCCTTAAATGTTCTTTAGAGCATACCCTATCACAAACTAAAGGCATGATTTATAGGCCCTGAACCTCTGCCGAGGTCAAGACCATACGCAAGAGCTTGTGTTATGTATTCCTTTGCGATTTTTACCGATTCTGCAAGGCTCAGTCCCTTTGCCAGATTTGACGCAATTGCAGAGGATAAAGTACAGCCAGTTCCATGAGTATTAGGATTTTCTATCCGCTTTCCTTCAAACCATATTATTTCTCCCTTTTCATATAAAAGGTCATTTGCGTCATTAACGCTATGGCCTCCTTTTAAAAGAGTACTGCACCCATACCTATCTCCTATGCACTTTGCCACTTTTATCATGTCATTTTTAGAATAAATTCTCTCACCGGACAGGATTTCTGCTTCGGGAATGTTTGGAGTTACCAACGTGGCTATGGGTAGCAGCCTTGAGGTCAAAGTTTTTACGGCTTCGGTTTTTATTAAGGCAGAACCGCTTGTAGCTACCATTACAGGATCTACAACAATATTCTTGGCATCATAATACACCAGCCTATCTGCTATTACCTCTATCAGCTCCTTCGATGACACCATTCCGACTTTTACACTATCCGGAAATATGTCTTCAAATACCGCGTCAAGCTGTTCTTTTAAAAACTCCGGAGTAGTATCTAAAATCGCCCTTACTCCAAGAGTATTCTGGGCAGTCAGTGCTGTAATTACGCTCATGGCATATACACCGTTCATGGTCATGGTTTTTATATCTGCCTGAATGCCTGCTCCACCACTTGAATCACTGCCTGCAATAGTCAATGCTTTTTTCATCTCTTTACATCCTTCCACATTTCCAGCTCCTTTATCCTTTCAATAATCCGGGCAGTAGCTTTTTGCGGATTTTCCGCTTTCATAATAGCAGATACCACGCAAATACCGGCAATAGGAATCCCTTTTAAAATATCTATGTTATCTTTATTCAGTCCTCCAATAGCATTAACCGGAATAGGAACACTACCGCAAATTTCCCTTAATGTTTCAACAGAGGTCAGCACAGTCTTAACCTTGGTTGTTGTAGGATAAATCGCACCAACTCCTAAATAGTCGGCTCCCATGGAATATGCCTCTTTTGCCTGAGGGACAGTTTTCGCAGTTGCTCCAATGATTTTATCTTCGCCCATCAGTTTTCTTGCCATAGAAACAGGCATATCACATTTTCCCACATGGACTCCCTCCGCGTCTATTGCAAGTGCCACATCCACTCTGTCATCTATAATAAGGGGAACATTGTACTTTTTTGTTATCTTATGAACTTTACTTGCAATATCTATGTATTCTCTTGTAGTTTTTTCCTTTTCACGAAGTTGAAGTATTGTTGCACCTCCTAATATGCCTTCCTCTACACGATACAAAAATTCTTCCTCTGAGAAATCGGAGCTATCGGTTATAAAATATAACCGTGTATCTAAATCTTTCATTTTAATTCCTCCACATTCATATACCTTGCTATTTCATCATTTTTAAGGATTGTCATCCTGTCCATCAGGTTTACCATAAAACTGCCGTTACCTGAATTTGTTCTCGCCAGTTCGCCACATATGCCAAAATACACACAGGCTGACACTACCGCATCCATAGGCACAGCAGAGGTCATAAAAGCAGAGCATAAACTCCCCAGCATACATCCTGTTCCGGTAACTGTTGCAAGCTGATATGTTCCGTTTTTGACATATACAGTTGTTTTGCCGTCTGTTATGATATCTGTTTGACCGGTGGCAAGTATAATTCCTCCGGACCTTGTAGCAAGCTCAGATACAGCTTTTGTAATGCACCCAACACCAATGCCCGGCTCTGCATCAACTCCAGAAGAAGAATAATCAACATTACAAAGCGCCATAATCTCCGAATAATTCCCCTTTATCACATCAGGCATTGCTAAGGATAGTAAATCCATTATGTATCTGCGCCTGAATCCGGAACAAGCAATGCCAACAACGTCCAATAAAACTGGAATATCCTTTTCCTTTGCAGTTTCAAGGGATATCCTAATAGATTCCAGCCTTGCATCTGTGATGTTCCCAATATTTAGCATCAAGGCATCTGCCGTAGCAGTTATTTCATGCACTTCCATCGGATGCTCCGCCATTATAGGCTTTGCACCAACTGACAGTATGGCATTTGCACATTGGTTTATGGAGATCGGATTTGTAATACAATGAATGAGTGGTTTTTTTAATCTCACCTTCTCCCGAATATCACAAATTCTATTTATCATTCTTTTTCACCTTCTTGAAAATATAGTACACTCCTGATGCAAAAATACAAGCCAGAAGAACAGCATACGATAAACAATCCACCACAGGTGACTCAATCTTGAACACATCCGTTGCCACCTCAATTACTACAAAAAGTATTGCTCCAAAAGCAGCAATTACTAAAGTATTCGAAAGTAAACTGCTTTTATCATTATAACTAGGCGATGCCAGTTTATTCTGTATTTGAACCAGCATTCCGTTATCGGTGAGTTTACGCAAAAACACATAGGCTATGCTTCCACCGATAAGTGTTCCACATACAAATGATGGTACATAGAAAAGCCAGCTAAGTCCTTCCTTTCCCCATATAAAGCTCATGACCGGATATGATGCAATAGCTCCCACAAATCCTGTGCCTATAATCTCTCCCAATACTGCAAATATAATCCTACCCTTTGACATACGATAAAAAACTCCGGATAGAAATGCGCCGAATATGGCTCCGGTTAGAGCAATAGGCGGTATCCCCATTGTTATCATGCGGATGATACCTATTAAGGTTGCACACAAAAGCGAGTACCACGGTCCTAAAAAAACAGAGCATACAATGTTGATAAAATGCGCCATTGGGCACATACCTTCAACCCTTAGTATTGGAGATATTACAACTCCAATAGCAACAAACATGGACAGTACAATCATTTTTAGTAAGTTTTTTTTCATTTTTATTTCCTCTTTTCTTGTTATTATACAAGGCATACGCCTTGCTCGGTCGAGAATCAGTTTTCTCCTCTCACCCCGAAACACGGGTTCCCATCGCAAAATACAAGACAAAAGACGCTCGCCAGTTATCCGTCCGATTCCTTCGGATTGCATTCCACCTCCTTTACAACAAAAAAGAAGCTACCGATTTGGTAACTTCTAATATACACTTCGATATTCCTAAAAACTTCGTTTAGGCATCCCTACGTTGGCATTATCCAAATCAGGTTCTCGGTCGAAGGTCACACCTTCCTCTCAGCCTGTATACAAGCTCCCAATTTTATTAAGTTAAGAAAATTATACATTTAGGTGATAGAAAAGATACACCTTGTTTTTAATGAATTGATACCTTCGTTGTCATGAATTGGCTAAAGCCGTGAATTCTCGCTTTACTCCATGAATTGAATTGCCTTTAATGCACTTTAGTGCAATTCATGAGCCGTAAGGCTCAATTCATGAAAATTCAAATTTTCAATTCATGCCAAAGGCAATTCATTGAGTTTGCTTTGCAAGCTCATTATAACACACTTAAAACCTTATTTCAACCTTTTTCTCTAAATATGTTCGGATAATTTGCGGCTTTACAAGGAAAACCAAATCTGCCTTGCTTTTTTATTTGATTTTTCTACGCAAAAACCGACCATCCAGCCTACTTTTTGCAATTTACACAGGCTAACATGGTCGGTTCCCTTAATATGTTTCAATATAAGTGTCGTCACGGTAATAAAGTCTGGAAATATCCATATTTCCAAATTGCTCCGTCTTCTTTCCTTCTATCAGAAACTGGACGTTTTTTATATGCTCTCTTTCGGTAAGGGAATTTACCAAAGAGTATACTATCAATGCCTCTATATTTGACGATGATGTATTCTTGCTTATAAAGTCCTTTTTAAAGTTCACATAGCAGGTACCATCTGTTGTCTCCACCGAAATCACACCGGTTTCGGTAGAAAGCAGTCCCTGATTATTCTCATTTTTTGGTCCTTTTATAAGCTCATTTACAATATATCTTTCCACAGGCTGAGTATCGTCTATGTTTATCTTTCGGTACTCCCGAACCAGTTTATCCTTTTCCTTGTTGGCATAGTACAGATTCATACCGGTAGAACAATCATCATCGGATTCCAAGTTAATCTCTTCGCCGGAAAGCATACCGTCACCGGGAATTATGTTCATACCTTCTGACGTCACCAGTACCTTTTCCACATCCGAAAACTGCGACATGGTCTTCACCACAGCATAGGTAGTCAGAATAGTTTCCTTCTTATACTCCTCGGAAAAATCTATACTCATAACTCTGTCTTTATAGGAAAGGCTGTTTATCTTTATACCCTTATCCATGATAGGATTATACTTTTTTCCCGATGGACCTTTTAAAAGCTCCTGAGCAGTTTTTTGAAAAAGATCTTCTCTACTCTCGTATGATATTTCCTTCTCGGTTTCCACTATGGTTGACTTATCGCTGCTGAAAAAATACAGTGCTGTATTCATAACACTCTGCGTTTCTTCCTTTTCGGTAAGAGTAAGAAGACTTGTTGCCACAGCAAGAACAACTAATATTATTACTGTAATTATGTGAGATTTTCTCATACAATCTTCCTTTCCTCTTTATTGTCCGCATTGCCATCTTCATACGGCAGAGTAATAGTGAACACACTGCCACCTGATGGCAGGTTTCCTGCTGTTATGGTACCTCCATGCAGTAGTACAGCCTCCTTTGAGATAGCCAGTCCCAATCCTGTTCCTCCGGTATCTCGTGCACGGGAATCATCTAGGCGGTAGAATCTTTCAAATATTTTTTCCTGTTCTCCCTCCGGTATTCCGGGGCCATTATCCTCTACCTTCACCACTACCTTCCCAGGCTCTAAGTCAAGTCCTAGCTTTACAAATCCTCCCTGCGGGGTATACTTTATGGCATTATCCACAATATTGTATATAGCTTCCCATATCTTGTCGTAATCCAGCATCATAGGAGTAAGGCTTTCTGCATTAAATTCAGAATACAGCACTATATCCTTTGCCTCGCTGTTTGGTATCAGCTTACGGATAACTGCGTTCAGCATTACTATAAAATCCACAGGCTCTGTCTTTGCTTTATTTTGGTTTTGGTCCATCTTTGTAAGAGTCAAAAGACGCTCCACAATTCTTGTAAGTCGGTCTACTTCGTCACTTAAATCGCCCAGAAACTCCTGTATCATTTCCGGATCAGGATTTTCGGTTGACACTATACTGTCACAAATAAGCTTAATAGTAGCAAGAGGAGTTTTTAGCTCATGGGATACATCGGATACGAATTTTTTACGGTTTTCTTCATTACCGGAAAGCTGCGCCGACATATAGTTCATGGCTTTTGCCATCTCAACAAGCTCATGTCTGCCCTTTTCCTTTGCCTTAACTCCGAAATTTCCTTTTGAAATTTCCTTTGCTATTGCAGTGAAGTTGTCAAGAGGAGCTGTGGTCATATGGGAAAGCACAAAGCTCATAAGTGCAACCAAAATACATACAATAGCCGCGAACATAATCATATTTTTGCGTACTGTATCAATGGTAGTATCCACCTTTTCAAGAGACTCTACCATATACACTATTCCCAATAATCTTTCGCCCCTTTTCATAGGGACGGCTACCGACATCATTTTAAAGTCGTTGCTTCCTTCGGTAACAGCATACGCCTGTTCTCCGTCTTTTACGCATTTATTTATAGCTTCACGCATGATGATTTTTCCCACCAAGTCCGAATCTTCACTGGTATCGAAGCTTACACGGTAGTCCGGCTTTACCACTATTCCACGCATATTACTGCCGGAAAGAATCTGATTTATACTACCGCGGACTGACTCTATATTATCGTCCATGACAGTTATCACTGTATCCGAAATAATGTTCGCTTTAGCAAACATATCCACCCTTGCGGTAGCATACAAATTTTCCGACAGCATACTCAGAATGTATGTACTCAGCAAGGACATTGCCACAAGTATAACCGCAACATAAGTTGCCATCATACTGAATTTTACCGAGGAGAAAAACTCCTTAATCTTGTTTATAGTAATATCCAACACCCCATTTAGTCTTAACGTAAGTCGGCTCTGCCGGGTTTTCTTCTATCTTCTCACGAAGTCGTCTTATATGAACGTCCACCGTTCTTGCGTCACCGGGATAGTCCACACCCCATGCTATATCCAGCAGATTGTCCCTAGTGTACACCTTCCCAGGATTTTTTACAAATAGGTCGATAAGCTCAAATTCCTTGCCGGTAAGGTCTATGTTTTTTCCGTTGATTATCACTCGGCGGAAGTTGTAGTCTATGGTAAGGTCGCCCGATACCAACTTTCCTGCATCTCCCCTTGGTTTTGGATTAACACGACGAAGAATAGCCTTTATTCTGGATGTAACCTCTCTGATATTAAAAGGTTTTGTAATGTAATCGTCTGCTCCGTACTCAAGGCCTAATATCTTGTCTATATCCTCACTTCGGGCTGTAAGCATAATTATCGGCACATCGGAAAAGCTCCTAATGGTACGGCAGGCTGTAAGTCCGTCCATTTTAGGAAGCATAACGTCCAATAGTATTAGGTTTATGCTGTCGTCATGAGCTTGCCTCACCGCTTCCTCTCCGTCAAAAGCAGTAACAACCTGATAGCCTTCCTGCTCCAAATTGTACTTTATCCCCTTGACTAATAGCTTTTCATCGTCAACAACCAGTATTTTCATCTTAAAATCCTCTTTCATTCTACTGTTATATTATCTTTAATTCGGGAAAAACGTTTTTCGCCTATTCCCGTTACCTTCATAATGTCCTGTATTACTTCAAATCTGCCGTTATTCTTTCGGTAGTCTATTATCCTGTTGGCATACGCCTGCCCAATTCCATACAACAAATCCAGCTCATCCGCATTTGCTGTATTTATATTTACCATGCCGTCCTTAACTCCCGGAGCATCAGACAAAGGCAAAACGCCACCTCCGCCAGAGGGCGCATACACCACAGTATCGCAAAGCCATGAGAAATCCCCGTAAGTTGCTGTCGTTCCTATGCACAAAGACAAAATGAAAATAGTAAAAATTGTAGTTGTTTTCATATATTTCCTCACCCTAGCACAAAACTACACATTATAAGTATATCACAAAAAATTATTTTTTCTACACTTTTTTATAAAATTATTGCAAAATTATATATATTTATGTATAATTAAAGTATAATTGTTCTTATTGCACCGTATTATACCCACAAATACGATGCCGCAGAAATTTGATGTGGGAGGAAAGGGTTACCTATGAAAAATAAAAACGCTTTTTACAAAAGCTTCGCCTGCGGGCGCAGAAATCATGAACGTAGTAATTTCCTGCATAATAAAATATTTGTTTTGATTATGGCGGCAACAATTGCATTAGGCTCTTTCGCCTATGCTGCCCCAGACACAGACTCCTCTTCAAGGGACCGGACACAAAGCAGTTTAAAAACCGATTTCCCGAAGCCTAACGCGGAATCTGCCATAGTTATTGACGCAAAATCCGGAGATGCTATCTTCGCTATGAACTCGGATAGAAAGGTTTTCCCTGCGGGAACATCCAACATAATGACTGCAATGATTGTACTGGAAAGCACAAAGCTAACCGATATCTGCACAGTTTCCGAAGCTGCTCTTGCTAATGTGAGCTATGATCAGCCTCAGCTGGGTATGCTCCCCGGCGAAACATTTACCGTAGAACAGCTTTTGTACGCAATCATAATGAACTCCAATAACGACGCGGCAAATACATTGGCTCTTACAGTATGCGGCACCTTGGAGGATTTTGTCCAAAAAATGAACGACAAAGCCGTAGAGCTTGGCATGACAGGCACACACTTTGCAAATCCTACCGGTTGGCATGACGAAAACCATTATACCACAGCAGCCGATATGGCAAAGCTTGCCCAGTACGCTATGAAAAATCCTACCTTCCGCGAAATTGTACTCACTCAAAAATATGTTTTTCCTGCTTCAAATATGCGCAGTAAGGAAAAAACTATCCTCAGCACAAATCATCTGGTAAGCAGATATAAATATCCTTACCATTATTACCCAAATGCAACAGGAATAAAATCCGGAAATAGCACAAATGCAGGATATTGCCTTGTGGCATCTGCCGAAAAAGGTCAGCTTTCCCTTATAAGTGTGGTAATGAATTGTCCTAATGAAAACGCAAACGAGGGCGCATATTCCTTTACCGATACCAAGGCGATGTTTGACTATGTCCTGAAGAATTACCAGACGGTAGAGCTTGCAAAGCAAGGTGATGTCATCCATGACTCCAAAGTAAAAGAGGCAAAAGACTCCACCAGACTTGCACTTACAGTCGACAGCGACCTTTACACCACAATGAAAAGCTCGGTAGATCCAAAAAATGTGGAATGCGATGTAGAAATTACCAAGGATGCTGTCGCTCCTATCGTGCAGGGCGATATTTTTGGTACTGTCACATACAGCTACAACGGAAAGGTTTTAAAAACAGCAAATCTTGTTGCTGCAAACGAAGTTAAACGTGACTTCATACTGCATATAATCAACCTGATTTTTGGTTTCATATTTAACCCATTTGTTATAATTATAGCCATTCTTGCAGTAGCATTCTACCTAAGACTAAGGGCGATAAAAAACAGAAAGCGTAAAATCAGACAAAGCAAGCTTGCATCTTACCGCAGGGAAAACGAAACCCCAAAAACAGCAAAAGACAGCTATAATTCCAGAAATAGACGCAATTCAAGAAACGATAGCTATACACGCAGAAGAAGATAACCGGAAACGAATCATCATAGACTGTAAAATATATAAAGATTTTATAGTATAGGAAAAACTGTTCATACAGGTAAAACGGACCTAGGTATTTTGGGGACACCTGAGCTGTCCATTGCAGTAACTCGTTTATTTACGAAATGGCATAAAAATAGAGGAAATCTCATATTCGGGATTTCCTCTATTTTAATACTAAATATCCTCTATTACACAGGGTTTAATTCCCCGTTTTATGTTCCGGACTATTTTAGAGTCCTTTTTGTAACCGCTATTTTCTCCATGTATGAGGTGTAAATAAAACCAATATCGGGAAAATCTCCAGTCTTCCCACAAGCATATCCGCTATGCACACAAGCTTGGAAAGAGATGAGAACTGGGAGAAATTACAGGTAGGGCCTACCTTGGAAAGTCCCGGACCAATATTGTTTATAGTAGCGGTGACTGCAGTAAAATTAGTGGTAAAATCGAAATTGTCAAGGGATATAATAAGCAGTGACAATACAAAAATCATCAGGTACGCCGCCATATACACATTTACTGCACGAAGCACGCTATGCTCAATAATATGTCCGTCCATAGTCAGCTTGTAGGTAGTTTTAGGATGAGCAGAAAGCTTAACCTCTTTTAAAATGCTTTTAAAAAGTATAACTATTCTGGAAACCTTTATACCGCCGCCTGTACTTCCGGCACAAGCTCCCATAAACATCAATAGCACCAAAATAGTCTTTGAAAAAGACGGCCACAGGTCAAAATCGGTAGTTCCGTAACCGGTAGTAGTTATAATGGATGCTACCTGAAACGCACTGTGCCTTACTGTATCTCCAACAGTTTCGTACAATCCGGAGCAATTTATACTGATTGCAAATATGGACAACGCAACTACTCCAAGATATACCCAAAGCTCAGAGGATTTTGCAGCATCCCTGACCTTACCTAAAAGTAACATATAATATATGGAAAAATTTATACCACAAAGCAGCATAAACACCGTAATTATTATCTGCACAGCGTTTGAATAGTCTGCCACACTACTGTTTAAAACACCAAATCCGCCCGTACCAACTGTCCCGAAAGTAAGAGTAATTGCACTGAACGTGTCCATTCCTGCAAACAGCAAAAACACAATTTCGGTAGCTGTTAATCCAAGGTATATGCCGTATAAAATCATAGCAGTTGACTTTACTTTAGGCACAAGCTTGCCCACAGATGGCCCCGGGCTTTCCGCTTTTATAAGATGCATATTTGCACCGCCGGATAGAGGAAGTATGGCTACTATGAATACCAGAACTCCCATTCCGCCAATCCAGTGAGTGAAGCTTCGCCAAAAAAGCATTGACTTTGGAAGTGCTTCAACATCGGTCAGTATAGATGCACCTGTGGTAGTAAAACCGGAAACAGTCTCAAAAAGAGCATCAACAAAATTTGGAATATACCCTGATATGACAAATGGCAAAGCACCCAAAATACTTATAACAATCCATGAAAGGGCTACCGCCACCATTCCTTCCTTTGCATACATATCCTTCTTTTTGGGAGCTTTTAATGTAAGACACAGACCAAGTACAAGACAAATTGCAATGCTTATACCAAAGGTCATAGCCTCTGGCTCCCTGTAAATAATTGCACAAATAAGGGGTAATACCATGCAAGCCGCTTCGATATTCATAACCCACCCTAATGTGTGCGCAACAACTTTATAATTCATAGCTTTCTCCGTTTTTATGCCGATATAACACGGTGTCCTTTATTCCAATATGTCTTTGATATCGTTGAATCCATGATTTGTGGTAACTACTATAACAGTATCGTCAACCTCAATAGTATCACGACCACGAGGCAGAATTATATTTCCGCTTCGGTTGATACAGGCAATCAAGGTATTGGATTTTAGCTTAATTTCGCTAAGCGGAATACCTGTAACCTTGGAGTTTTCCCTTATTCTAAATTCCAAAGCTTCTGCATTACCCCCCAATATGACGTGCATGGTTTCAATATTGTTTCCTATGGAATTATTCATAGCACGGACGAACTTTACAATATGGTCGGCAGTGATGTTTTTAGGATATATCACACTGCCCAAATCCAGTCCGTCTATTACATCGTCATAGGAAACACGGTTTACCTTTGTAATAACCTTTCCTTCCATTTTGCTCTTTGCATAAAGGGAAAGAAGAATATTTTCCTCGTCTATATTAGTCATGGAAACAAAGGACTGGGCATATTCCAGCCCTTCCTCCAAAAGCAGGTTGTTGTCTGTGCCGTCGCCGTTTATTATAGTAGCCTTAGGCAACTTACTGCACAGCTCCTCACACCTTTGCTCATTCTTTTCCACAAGCTTTACCTTTACACCGGTGGCCAGCAAAATTTTTGCAAGATAATATGCTGTATCTCCACCTCCAACTATAATGGTGTCACGCACCCGATTTGTGTTAAATCCGATTTTCTTAAAGAAGTCCACACCGCTTTTTAATGTGGCTACGATGCTGACCAAATCTCCGCGGCGAAGTATAAAATCACCGCCCGGAATAAAGGCATCTTCCCCACGTTCTACACCGCAGACCAGTATATCAGAGTCTATCTTTTTTATAATATCCGCTATGCGAACATCCTCAAGAGGCGATTTTTCGCCTATTTTAAACTTTATAATCTCTGCCCTTCCCTTAGCAAAGGTATCTATCTGTATAGCAGAAGGCGCACGCAATATCCTTGCCATTTCTGCGGCAGCGGTTTGCTCCGGATTGATTATCATGGCAAGACCTAAGTCCTCCTTGAATATATGAAGCTCCTTTGAATATTCCGGTCTTCTTACTCTGGCTATTGTCTGGCAATTACCTGTTTTCTTTGCCATAAGGCAGGTGAGAAGGTTCAGCTCATCCGAACCGGTTACTGCGATAAGTATGTTGGCGTCCTTTACTCCTGCTTCTGCCAGAACGTCAATATCAGTACAACTACCCACAACTCCCATAATATCGAATTGGTTTATAAGGTCCTGAATTACATTATACCTTGTGTCCAAAACAGTTATATTGTGTATTTTCTCCTGACTAAGCTGCTCAGCAAGCTTTTGACCTACCTTTCCGCAACCAACAATTATAATATTCATTCCTTTTCCCTCTTAAATTAAAAATCATTTAACTCTTTCGATTATAGCACCGTGCATATAAAAAATCAAGATATATATTTATTTAAAAAGCTCCATAATTTCCTCCTTCGAAAGGCTGGATAGCATGGAAGAATTTGTGCGGATTACTCCGTCTGCCAGATTCTTTTTCTTTTCCTGAAGTTTTAATATTTGCTCCTCTATGGTTCCCTTTGTGGCTAATTTTATAACATGGACCGCCTTGGTCTGGCCTATACGGTATGCACGATCGGAAGCCTGCTCCACAGCCGCGGGATTCCACCATGGGTCATAATGAATCACCATATCGGCTCCAATAAGGTTAAGGCCTGTGCCTCCTGCCTTTAAGGATACCAAAAACACCTTTTTTTCTCCGCTATTGAATCTGTCGGCAAAATCTACTCTTGCGTGAGATGATGTCTGCCCGTCAAGATAGAAGCAATCTATATCCATTTGCGCAAGTCTTTCTCTTATAATGGAAAGCATGGAGGTAAACTGGGAAAATATCAGTATTCTGTGTCCGGATTTTATGCCGCTTTCCACTAAATCCTCCAAAAGGTTCAGTTTTCCACTATCATTTTCGTAGCTCTCATCCACCAACTTCGGGTGACAGCAAATCTGCCTCAGACGCATAAGAAGAGAGAGGATTTTCATATTATCCGAAATTCCCGATACAGATATTTCCTGCCGAGATACCGCAAGATAGGCAGAATACAGCTTTTTCTGATGAGAATCCGGCTCGGCAAAGAAGGTATTCTCTATCTTTTCCGGCAATTCCTTTAAAACCTCGTACTTCATTCTTCGCAAAACGAAAGGCTTTATCTTTTTCCTAAGAGCATCCATAGCGGTTTCGTCATCACTTCTGGTAATGGGATTTATATATCTTTCGGTAAATCTTGCCAAAGAGTGCAAGTACCCCGGCATTATAAAGTCGAAAACAGACCACAGCTCGGAAAGAGAATTTTCCACAGGAGTACCGCTTAGAGCAAAGTATCCCATAGCTTTGATCCTTTTTACTGCCTTTGCACTAAGCGTCCTTGGATTTTTAATATGCTGTGATTCGTCTAAAATGCAGTAGGCAAAGCTTTTTTCCACATATTCTGCAATATCACGTCGCAAAAGAGGATAGGACGTAATAATAAAATCATAGTCCTCGGTACAACCCAAAAGTCTCTTTCTTTCCTCCTTTGTCCCTTCTATTATACAAGCCTTAAGGTCGGGCGCAAAACGTACAATTTCACCCAACCAGTTATAGGTAAGAGCACTTGGACAAACTACTAAAGTCGGCAGCTTTGCACCGGCATTTTCCTTTTTTTCACTTGCGATAAACGCAATAACTTCCAAGGTTTTTCCAAGACCCATATCATCGGCAAGGATTCCTCCAAACCCTAGCGTTGCTAGCTGTTTCATCCAATGAACACCTGTCTTTTGATAGTCACGCAAAACATTTTCAAGATAGTCCGGTATATCGGCACGAATGCTTTTTATATCATCACACAGAGCTTCGAAGCCTTCATCCTGACTGATTTCTCCGTTTTCCACTAAACCCATAAGGTAGAGAGCATTGTACTTTGACAAAACCTTCTTACCCTCTTTAAGCTCCTGATAGGAAAAATCCAAGGTGTTTAAAACGTCAAGGACAGTCACATCACCCTCCATATCCAAAAATGAACCGTCCTTCATCCTGTAATAGCTTTTCTTATGCCTTAATGCACTAAGAATGCCGGCTACTTCCGAAGGTGATATATTAGTGTCAAAATCCACCTCCAAAAGGTCTATCTCCTTATTGTAGCTCACCTTACCGGAAAAATCCGGACCTACTTTTGTGTGCATGGCAAGGAAGCTGTCAGACGGATGTATAATGGCAAGCATAGACAGCTTTTTTAGTGTTATTGTAAAAAATTCAAATAAATCATCACTATCCGAAAGGTAGAAGGTTTTACCCACTTCGGTAAAGTTTTTAAAGTGTGACAGGATGTTTTTTTCCTCGTTTATGCAACGAACTATTATTTTATCCTGACTTACTTCCTCTTCGGGAAGTCTTAGCGAAATATTCCCGTACTTTGCTATAACAACCGCGGAAATACCGTCATCGTAACGGTCAAAATATATATCAAACCCCGGCTTGGAATCCACTATTACGTTCTCTATTCCTTGGGCTATCACTCCCTTTTTGTGCCTTATCCATGGCAGGACATTTGTGGCAAAGGAAATGGAATTTGCGCCTTTAAAATCTATCTGGGTACGGCTTTCGGTGGCAAGAGCCCGATATATCGGCATATACCAGCTACGCCATGATATCGTAGTCCTGTAAATATCACCATCGTACAAAAACCAACTTCCATCCGGCACAAGTGCCATTCCACTTTGCGGTATGGAGATATTGATGTTGTCATCAGTGGCGGTTACGTCCACCAGAATATCCGGATCCTCTTCACGAATCATTATACCAGGATATGGCATACCATTTATATTAAACCTGATATCCACATTTTTTAAAAGAGGGAAAATACGGCTTGCTGTGTATGCTCCAAAATCGGTAGCTGTCAGCTTTTTTGTATAATAGTTACCGGAAAAGGCTTTGTTCTGATATGCCTCGGAAAGAATCTTTATTATATGCTCCTCATTCACTCCCATAGCATAGGTGCCACTTGTATAGGTTTTGTGTTTTGAAAGCTTATATTCTCCACCTGTTGCATACGCTTCCAAAAAGCTCTCCACTCCTGCTATCAGCGTTTCGGAATAACCTAGTCTTATAGACATAGAGTAGGAACATTCTCTTTTGTGATTTGTACTGATATTAAAGACAAAACCGGCATGAAGCGGTATTTTTTCTCTGCTGAGTTCCTCAAAGGATGAGCAAAGATTTCTGGCAAGTCTGTCGTTATCGTCGGAAAAATCCTCTCCGCTTTCCAGCTCTGCCTGACGCGTCTTTAATGTGGCAACTATATGCTTACAGCTCACTCCCATAGTCTGATAATAAGGGCAGGTACAGAACGTTTCGCTGATATTTCCGCTGGCATCAAAACCAATATGGACATTGTACAGCTTATCGCTGTCAACAGACGCCACCACGCTTTCTTCACTACGGACTCTTATATGAACACGGCCTTCCTTCTGGTAGTCACAGCCCGCACGAAAAATACCGTCAGAACAGATTTTTTTGATATCACTGTCTGTTATCTTCATTCTCCGCCCTCCTTATTTTTTGTATCTTATAATTATACCACTTGAATATAATTATTTCAATAGTTTTTATTGATTTTTGGTTCAGTTTGATGTAAAATAGAGTTATGATACAATAAGGAGGAATATTTGATGAAATTTGGTTCATTCTCAAATAATATTGCTATTGACATGGGCACAGACAATACCCGTGTTTATTATAAAGGAATTATCACAAATGAGCCGTCCGTCATCGCCATAGACAGTTACGACGGCCACCTTATCGCCATAGGCACAGAAGCCTATAACATGATAGAGAAAAATCCAGAGGCAATTACTGTGGTAAAGCCTCTTTCCAAGGGCGTTATAGCAAACTTCGAGCTTGCTTGTCAGATGCTTCAGGGATTTTTGTCCAAAATAACAGGCTCTATGATAAAGCCAAGAGCTATGGTAAGCATCCCTTGCGGTATTACTGATGTGGAAAAGAGAGCTATGTGCGATGTAGTAAGAGCATCCGGCATTCGTGAAGTTTTTGTGATAGAAGCTCCTATTGCAGGTGCCATAGGCGCAAACTGCGACGTAAGTCTTGCAAGAGGTATGATGCTTGTGGATATTGGCAGCGGAAGCTGTGACATTGCGGCAATTTCCCTTAATCAGACGGTTTTAGGACGTTCTGTAAAGGTAGGCGGTAATGACTTTACCGAAGCTCTTATTAAATATGTAGAGGAAAAGCACGGACTTTTGATAGGCACTCATACTGCCGAAAGAATTAAAAAGGAAATAGGCTGTGCATTCCAAAGAGATGATGACGAAATGTGCGAAGTTTCCGGCTATAATATAAAATCAGAAAAACCGGACAAGATTATAGTACGCTCTGAAGAAACAAGAGAAGCCTTTTCTGACCTTATATCAAGGATTGTGACCGAGATAAAGGCAATGCTAGATGAAACTCCTACCGAGCTTTTGGGTGACATTATGGAAGACGGAATACTGCTGATAGGCGGCGGAGCACAACTGTACGGACTGGCAAAAAGACTTAGAATAGAGCTTAACGTAAAGGTTTTCCTTGCAGAAGATGCAGATATGTGCGTACTTCGCGGTGCAAGCTCAGTTTGCGAAAATATGGATAAAATGCCGGAAAACACTTATGTATTTACAAAGGGTTAATCTATGGAACTTCTTAAAAATGACGAGTCTTTAGAAGATTTACAGCTTTGCGGGCTGAAACTTATTCAAAAAACGGACGGCTTCCGATTCGGCGTAGACGCAGTACTTCTTTCCGATTTTGCAAAAACACTGCACTCTGTAAAAACATTAGATTTATGTACAGGTAGCGCAGTTGTACCTATCCTTCTTTCTGCCAAAACTAACACTAAAGAGTTTTGTGCTTTAGAAATTCAGGATGAAATATGCGAAATGGCGCAAAGGTGCGTTAGCCTTAACGGACTTGATGACAAGATAAAGGTTCAGCAAGGCGACCTGAAGGAATCGGACAAGATATACTCAAAGCGTGTATTTGACCTAATAACCTGCAACCCACCATATATGCCGGTGGGCTCTGCAGTTACCAACCCATCCGACAGCAAAATCATTGCACGTCACGAGGTAATGTGTAATTTGGAGGATGTAATCTGTGCATCTGCCAAACTTTTAAAGCAAAAAGGTCATCTTGTATTAGTACACAAGCCCACACGTCTTGCCGACATAATATGCCTTATGCGAAAATACGAAATAGAACCAAAGCGTATAAGATTTGCTCACAAGGCGCCTGATACCGAGCCATCTTTAGTACTGGTTGACGGAGCTTACAAAGGCGGAATAGAACTTAGAATTATGCCTCCTCTATTTATGTATAACGAGGACGGTACCGAAACTGATGAATTGAAAAGGATATACGGAAAATGACAGGTACTTTATATTTATGTGCAACACCTATCGGTAATTTAGGCGATGTGTCCCACAGACTTTTAGAGGTTTTTAATATGGTAGACCTTATCGCCTGCGAGGATACCAGAAGGACTGTTCAGCTTCTTAATTATTTTGATATACATAAACAGCTTACAAGCTATCACGAGCATAACAAACGTGAAAAAGGCGAATACATAGTAAGCCTGCTAAAGGAAGGAAAAAACGTAGCACTCGTCTCGGATGCAGGCACACCTGCCATATCCGATCCCGGTGAGGATCTTGTAAAGCTGTGTATAGAAAATGACCTTAATATCACCTCCATCCCAGGATGTGTAGCCGGAGTGAATGCCCTGATTCTTTCGGGACTTTCCACCAAGAGATTTGCATTTGAAGGCTTTCTTTCGGTGAATAAACGGCATCGCCACGAGCATTTGGAAAGTGTAAAAAATGACACACATACCCTTATTTTCTACGAAGCACCTCACAAGCTTATCTACACTCTGAAAGATATGCTGGATATTTTGGGCAACCGAAAAATTGCTCTGTGCCGAGAGCTTACAAAGTTGCACGAGGAGATTATCCGTACCACCTTGGAGGAAGCTCAGTCCCTTTATACCGAAAAATCTCCAAAAGGCGAGTATGTTATAATCATAGAAGGTGCCGAAAAAGCGGCTGAGGATATATGGTGGCAGAATATTACCGCAAAGGAGCATGTAGAAAAATACATAAATGACGGTGACGATCCCAAGGACGCCATAAAAAAGGCAGCAAAAGACCGAAATGTACCAAAACGTGACGTTTACAACGAGTTTCACGGAATATAGAATAATTTTACAATAAGGAGAAAATATTATGAAAGAGATCTTGGAAAAAGTTGGTTTTATATGTGATATGGACGGAGTTATATATCACGGCAACAAAATTCTTGACGGAGTTTTTGAATTTGTTAACTGGTTGATCGACAACAACAAAAAGTTTGTGTTTTTGACAAACAGTCCGGAAAAGACGCCTCACGAGCTTAGTATGAAGTTAGAAAGAATGGGACTTTTGGTATCTCCCGACCATTTTTATACAAGCGCTATGGCGACTGCAGAATTTTTACATTCTCAAAAACCGGGGTGTACCGCATACGTTATAGGCGAAGCCGCACTTACCAAGGCACTTTACGACCACAAAATTTATATGAATGATGTCAACCCTGATTATGTAGTAGTAGGTGAAACCAGAACATACAGCTTTGAAAAGATAGAAAAAGCAATAGAACTTGTTTTAAAAGGTGCAAAGCTCATAGGTGCCAATCCGGACATAACAGGTCCTACCGAAAAAGGAATTATGCCTGCTACCGGCTCGCTGATAGCTCCAATAGAGATTGCCACAGGCAAAAAGGCATACTTTGTAGGAAAGCCGAATCCTCTTATGCTTCGTCACGGCCTTAACAAAATCAATTGTCACAGTAATGAAATTGCGTTCATAGGCGACAGAATGGACACCGACATCATTGCAGGAATAGAGTCTAATATAGATACAGTTTTGGTTCTTAGCGGCGTTACATCTATGGAGGATATAGATAACTTCCCATACAGACCAAAATACATAGCAAACGGAGTAGGAGATTTAATAAAATAATGGAAAAACGGGCAATTTTTCTTGATTTTGATGGAACACTTAGTCTGGAAAATAAAGTATCCGAAGAAAACTGTAAGGTTTTAAAACTGGTGCAGGATTTAGGACACTACGTTTTCATCAGCACCGGCAGAAATCACCAAGGCATAGAGCCAATAGCATCAAAATTCCACAGCTTTGACGGATACATTTCGGGGCTTGGCTCTCGCATCACCTTCGGAGAGGACGTAATCTTTGAAAACTTTTTCCCCTTCGATACGGTAGAAAAAGCTGTGCGGATGTTTCTTGATACAGGTTTTCCCGGCATAATCACGTCAGTTGACTGCGGATATGCTGTAAATCCGCTTGAGGATTATCGTATGTATTTTACCGAAATTCCATCGGTGGAGTATTTGTACGAAAACTGCAAAAACTCCAAGTTCCAAAAAATCGAAAGCAGAAAAACCACCTGGACGCCGGAGCAGATGGAGTTTTGGGAAGAAATAGGCACCACCTTTGTGCACGAGGGATACACAGAGTGCTGTCCACATGGATGTTCCAAATCAAAAGCAATAGAAATTGTCGCGAATAAGCTTGGCATCAAGCCGGAGAACACCATAGCTATGGGAGATTCTGCCAACGACATAGATATGCTGGATGCCGCTGGAATAGGCGTTGTAATGGGAAATGCACCGAATTTTATGAAGGAAAAGGCAGACTTTATCACAAAATCCTGCCGCGACAACGGCGTAGCATACGCACTTTCTCAATTGATTCTCAATAAGGCATAGCATAAGCTGTGCCTTTTTTCTTGCACTTTCATATTATAATATATAAGTATTGAAAGGAGTGGGAATATGTCAGAAATCTTGGCGGTAGTTGGTCCTATAACCACTGCGGTACGTCTTGAAAAAAAACTAAAAAGCAGAGGTGATATCAAAGCGAGAGTTATAAGTACACCCATAGAGCTTGGCGGTGGTGGTTGCTCATATTCGGTTATTGCCAGCCTTGAAAACGAAGGATTCATCAGGGCTTTTAAAGGTAATTACGTCAAAAAAATATACATCCCAGAAGGCTCAGGCGAAAAGAGGGTTTACCATGATATATCTTGATAACCCTGCCACAAGCATCAAAAAGCCAAAAGTCGTATACGATGCCATGTACAAAAACACCGTAAATTTCAGCGTTAATACCGGCAGAGGTGGTCATAGTGCAAGCATTTCCGGAGCAAAGGGTATAATAAACGCACAGGAAGAGCTTGCAATGCTGTTTAACATCTCTGCTCCTGAAAGAATTGCATTTACTTGCAACGCAACTCATGCACTTAATATGGCAATAGCAGGAATTTTGAAACCGGATGACCACGCAATAATCACTTCCATGGAACACAACAGCGTGATACGTCCAGTTCATAAAATCTGCGATTATACCATGGTGTATGCTAACGAAAAAGGCGAAATTCTGCCAAAGGATATAGAAAAAGCCATACAAAGCAACACAAAACTTATAATAGCAACACATGTATCCAATGTATGTGGCAGCGTTTTGCCTATTAAAGAAATAGGTAAAATCTGTAAAAAGCATAGCATTCCATTTCTGCTTGATTCTGCCCAATCTGCCGGAATATTGCCCATTGATGTAGAGGACATGAATGTGTCACTCCTCGCATTTTCCGGTCATAAAGGACTTATGGGTCCATTGGGCACAGGTGGACTTTATGTAAAGGAAGGCATAGAGCTATCCCCTCTTATAGTAGGCGGAACAGGCACAGAGTCAAAAAGCTTCCTGCAACCTACACAGTTTCCCGATATTCTGCATTCCGGTACGCTGAATACTCCCGCAATCATGACCTTGGCAACAGCGGTTAAATATGTTCGAAACGTAGGCTGCGAAAATATATTAAACCACGAAAAGCACCTTGCTCAGCAGCTTATCTCCTCCCTAAACAACATCAGAGGAGTTAAGGTCTATGGATTAACTCACGGCAACCGAAACGGAACTGTTGCATTTAATATTAAGGATATAGACTCCCAGACAGCCTCCGATATTTTAAACCGCGAATACAGCATTGCCACAAGAGGAGGCTATCACTGCGCATATCCTGCTCACATAACCCTAGGTACAGAATCAGGAGGCGCAATCCGCGCAGGCTTCGGATACTTCTCAACTAAAAGGGATATGGAAAAGCTTGCTTTGGCTGTGTATAAAATGTCAAAAAACAATAATAATATGTGATATATAATTGTGCAAAAAAATATTATATTTTTTTAGAAAAAAGTGTTGACAAAAATGGTATCATCTGCTATAATAGACAAGGTCAGTTGATGAATGTATCAACTTAATTGAATATGCGGGTGTAGTTCAATGGCTAGAATTCCAGCCTTCCAAGCTGGCTGTGTGGGTTCGATTCCCATCACCCGCTCCATTTTATGCGTCTGTAGCTCAGTCGGATAGAGCAACTGCCTTCTAAGCAGTGGGCCAGGGGTTCGAATCCCTTCAGACGCGCCATTTTTTTTACATGGTGGATATAGTTCAGCTGGTTAGAGCGTCAGTTTGTGGCACTGAATGTCGTGGGTTCGAATCCCACTATCCACCCCATTTTATTTAGGGATATCGCCAAGCGGTAAGGCACCAGATTTTGATTCTGGCATTTCGTAGGTTCGAATCCTGCTATCCCTGCCAGGGCCATTAGCTCAGTTGGCAGAGCACTTGACTTTTAATCAAGTTGTCCGGAGTTCGAATCTCCGATGGCTCACCATAACCGTTGAAATCCAAGGATTTCAGCGGTTTTTTCTTTGTTTGAAAGATTTTATCAGCACGCTTGATTTTTGAAATAAAATAAGGAAATCAAGGTGGCAGAAAATGAAGAAAATTACAATGAAAATTGGCAACACATTTGCAGAAACTTTTGAGGATTTTATTCTCTCACGAAAGGCAAAGGGATTGAGTGACAAAACACTTATAACCTACAATCAGCATTTCAAAGCGGTACGTCGGCACTTGGATGTTGATATTCCAATAGACGATTTAACAAAGTCAGATTTGGAATGTATGGTTTCAAGTATGCGTGCATCAGAACTTGCACCGAATACAATCAGTAGTTATGTCAGAACTGTGAAAACTTTTCTCTCTTGGTGCAATGACGAAGAAATAACGTCACTAAAAATGCACAATTACAAATGCGAGGAAACAATTAAGGAAACCTATTCAGATAAAGAGTTGGAGCGACTTTTGAAAAAACCAAATACGCGGAAATGTGCTTTTTCAGAATATCGCACTTGGGTGATTATCAACCTACTTGTGAACAACGGCACACGTGCCGCAACAGTACGCAACATCAAAAACAAGGACGTTGACTTGGAAAACCTTGTAATCTATTTAAGGCATACCAAAAGCAAGAAATCGCAAGTAATTCCATTATGCACCGAATTATGCGGCATACTAAAAGAATATATGCGTATTCGTGGCGGCTCGGATGATGATTTCTTATTTCCAACAGAAAACGGCGAACAGTTAAAAGAACACGGTTTGCGGAGCAGCATAGCACGTTATAACAACAGACGAGGAATACAAAGGACAAGCATACACGCCTTTCGTCATACCTTTGCCCGAAAATATCTTGTCGATTGCGGTGGCAATGCTTTTACATTGCAACGCCTTTTGGGACATTCAACACTTGATATGACAAAGCATTATTGTGCTATATTTGATGCGGATATTGCAAAGAATTATGACAAATTTTCCCCGCTTGCTCAAATGAAATCCAATAGTACAAGGATAAAAATTCATAAATGATATTAAATCATTACAAGGTATCAACTTTTATAAAAAAAGAAGTCAAAAGCATCAACTTTTGACTTCTTTTTAACATTTTAGTATAAGTTTTGTATCTTGTTTAAATGTTCTTTCATTTGTTCAACAACGTGGTCAGGGCTTTCGATCTTTGCCTTGTTGCCGAAACCACAAAGCCAACCGAAAAATTGATCGCTTATTTCAACATCTGCCGATACAATAAAGTGATTTTTGTCTTTTGGCATATAAAACACATCGGGACTTGTTCCAAAGCGTTCGATTGCGGTATCAAGGAGTGGATTTATAAATCTGATTGTCACACGTTCTTTTTTGCCGCCATACATAGAAAACACTCTTCGGGTGTAGCTACGTAAATCAACTTCCGCAAACTCTTTTTCTCCGTCTCGTGGTTCGTCTATACGATTTACCTCTTTCATACGGTCAATTCGGTATGTGCGTAAATCCTGCTTATCGCTATCAAATGCCAAAAGATAGTAATTGCCGTCGTTTATAAGTAATTTATATGGACTTACTTTATAGAGATTTCCGTTTTTGCGTTCCTTTTGTGAATGCACATCGTCTATTGTGGACTTTAAATACTTAAATGTTATCTTTTGTGGTGTATGTGACTTGCCGTCTTGTTTTTTGGACATTGCGGCGTTTATTTCGCTAATGATTGTCATTGTGCCTTTTTGCTTTGTCTTTACTCTGTCACACAAAAATACTTCTGACTCTAACTTTTCGGCTTGGTACACGCTACAAAATTCACCCAACGTGCTGATGAAATTCCTTGCTTGACTTTCTGAAATGAACTTTGCGGAATAAACACATTCAGCCAATAGACGTAATTCGTCAAAGTCAAATTGTCTTGACATAAGCCTGTATCTGCCGCCTTGCCCGCCGTCTATATCCATACCGAACACGTCTCGCAATAGTGCTATATCTCTATATACGGAGCGACGTTCTGCGTCTATTCCATATTCCTCTTTCAAATAATCGCAAATATCTTTTTCTGCGGTTAGTGGATGGTTTTCGTCTGAATATTCAAGAAAGTATTTCGCAATGTATAGTATTTTTAGTTTTTGATTTTCTGATTTTGCCATTAGATCAAGCCTCTTTCTTTGGTATATTTATATAATAACATTAAATTTGCTTTTACACAAGGCATTAATAAATTATATTGACTTATTTACAAAATGTGATATAATGTAGTCGCTACATATTTTTGAATACAAGGGGATTTTAAGGATGAAAAAGATAATATCGTTAATTGTTTCTTTATTAACTTTTTTATCGTTAGTTGGTTGTAGTAATTCTCCAAAAATTGGAGATATTACAGTCAATTCAAATAACGATTTTGAAGTAAAACTTATTAGTGCAGAATTTGTTGATGAAATCAATATGGATGAAAATGATGAAAACTTCTTTATGCCAACAATAAGTGACAAAACAAAACAAACTTTGAAACCAAGTAATGGAGAGGCTTTATTTCATTACACTTGCGAATACAAATATATAGGCACAAAAGAACTTAAAGACCGTTTTCACGATTATGCAAAACCAATTTTAATATATGACAAAGAATACCACTTTAATGAGAATTATTGTTCTGTACGCAATGTCGATTCAAAATGGTACTATCTTTCTTCTGATATTGATGCTGAATTTTTTAAGGTGAAAAACGGAATAAAAAACACAGTATTTTATGATAGTACATACAAACCTCTTGATGATACAACTTATCAGGTGCGTGGATTTATCTCTGTTCCAGAAAAAGTAAAAAACGAACCGAAATCTTTGGAATTTTGTCTTTACTTAATGGGACAAAAGTACATTATAGAATAAGCAAAAACAAAGTCAGACAATTAACAGAAACCATTTTATAATATTGGGTTAAATGTCTGACTTTAAATTTATTTAAATTTCCAAAAGAGAAACATATTTATAGACGGTTTACGAACGGGGGTGTATTTCGGGATTTTTAAAAATCCAAATGTCAATTCTCAGTATGCGTGGGCACAACAATTTTGAAATGGCATTTTGATTTGCCGTCATCGTTGAAAATTAAAATAAAGGGCGGAAAACCGCCCTTTTATAATGTCTATAAAAATTCTCGCACAGGAATATGGCGGACATCGAATCTTCGCCAATTATCCAAGTGTGGAATTTGTGTATTTAAAACGGGATTGTATTGCCTGATATACTCACCCTCTTTGTTGCCGATTTCGTCTCTTACATCGTAATACGAGCCGCGTGAGGCGTAATATAAAACGTCATAGCCTATCCTGTGTCCCTTGCGGTGTGCCTCTGATAATATCCTATATTTCAATTCTGATTGAGTGTTTATTCCCACACAATGCTATGACACACGCCTTAACATATTATGACTTTTGCCAATATAGACAATATCATCATCAATCTTTATACAATAAATTCCTGCGTGTTCGTACTTGTCGGCAAGTCCTTTTTGTTTTAGTTTGTTATACATATTTTCTTCGTAAGTATTTTTCTTGTTAGCCATTAGAATATAAACTCCTTTTTTCTTTCTACTTTTGGGACAGGAATTCTTATTTCCTTTACTTTTGGAATATAGATGCCTGCCGTTCCATTTATATCACTATTATTTATTCCATTATTATTTATAGAATTTTCTGTATTATTTATTTCTATAATATCTGACGATATATCACGGACGGCACGGGTAATAACGGTATCGTCATACGTACATTCTTCAAAATTCAATACGGTAGGCGTATCGCAAGTTTGAATGTTTTGCGTATTTGACACGGCATCCGTATTAGGTGTTTCATAAAAGTCAAAACTATTGCCGCCTGTTTGAACAAGATAACCTTTATTTATTAGTTTTTTCAGTTGGTCTCGGTATGTTGTTGTCGGCATACCGATTGCGTTTTTTATTGCGGCGGGGGATAATGCAAGATTAAATCCATCCGCATTTGATGCAAGATATAGATACAACATCAAAGAATGTGCTCCTAAATCTCGTGCGGCAGATTGCCAATTCACGTTTTTAATACCGAGGAAATCGGACTTTGCCGCTTCTCGGTTAATTGTTACTGTTTTCTAATGTGGAAATGTATATGGCATATTGTTTCTCCTTTCATTTGCCAAGTTTATTTATCATGTCTATTAGTTTTTTCAACGCCTCATCTTCAAGCTTTGTGCCGATTTGAGATAAAACGTCTGCCGTTATCTCTTTTTTTAGCTTTTCGATTTTTTGTTTTTCAAAATATGATTGCTTTATAATATCCTTTTGGAGTTGATAGTTTCTAATAATATCATCTGATTTTTGTGCTTCAAGCATTCTTTCTGTTGTTGATTTATAAGACATATTTTTTTATTCTCCTTTTCTTATTTTCTATAAATATTATAACATATTTTTTTAGAAAAATCAAAGTAAGACGCCTCGCGTTTGGCTTTGTTGTGCCATTTATCAGACATACAAAAAAGTCACACCCTTAATTACTTGGTGTGACTTCTATTTCAATTTCAAGATGCTTTTTCCTCGCTTTCCGATTTATATGTCTGGACTTTCGGAGCGGCAACCGGGACAATTGGAGCTTTTATCTCCACCTTTTCCGGCAATTCTTTGTAGTTCGGGAACTGCATCTTAAACCAATCAAGTACATACTTGTACGGACTCTTTACGATAGCTGATTTATCTTTAACTAATTCAAACATTTCCATCAATTCGCTTGCATTCGCAAATGTATTTATGTATTTTTCCATATTTGCATAGGTCATACGCTTTGTCTTGCGAGGTGTTTTGATATCTCTGCCCGCTTTTGTGAAAACTTTAAAGCTTGGGAAATCTGCTCTGATTGACTTTAATAGTTCGTATTCAGGTGAGCCGTACACTTCGGCAGCCGCCGCAAATTTGTAATTCATTACGATTGAGTTGTTTCCAAAATCGATTCTGTAACCTTTAATTTCTACATTCTTCTTTTCCATAATTTTATACTTCCTTTCTTTTAATTACTCATTTACTGTTTTTAGTGGGACGATGTTAGTTTTGTTTTCGATATTCTCGTCTTTATTATCCTTGAAAATATCGTGAGATGTGTATTCAGGGAATGTTGCTTTGAACCAATCAAGAACATACTTATAAGGTCTCTTCTGAATTTGTGAAATGTTTTTAATTTTGCTCATTTCTTCAAGAAGTTTGTTCATCTCTTTCTCGTCGCACGCAATTGTCTTAATAAATAGTTCCATATTTGCGTAAGTAAGATTCTTGTTTGTTTCCTTGTCGGGATTTTTCCTGATTGACTTTGTTTTGATTGTTGCATTTGGATGCATCTCATAAAATCTCTGTACCGCAATATATTCGTCTGTGCCGAATACATCTGCTCTTTTTAGGAATGCCTTTGTAACAATTCCTGCCTCTACTTTTCCGTTTGCGTTTCTTTCAATTCTGATTGTGTTCATAATAATGAACCTCCTTTTATAATATTTTTTATTTTTCAGGGTTTGTGTTGTTCCCTGTTCTTTATGTATTTAGTATAACATACCGATAAGGTAAAGATGTGCTATAAATATGACAAGCAATATTTTTTAAAAAAGTTTTTATTTTGATAAAAAGTTGTTAAAAGTTGATGGTTTAATGTAAATTGTAATTCGGCAATATTATTTATACTAAATTGTAACGGATAATGATGAATTGTAAGTATTCGTAAAGGTACACCTTTATAAACACATAAAAAGCACGTGTTTTTCTTGTTCGCAAATGTATTTAAATAATTTACAAATATATTCGTAAAAGGCTTGACATTTACGAACACTTATGGTATGATGAATACATAATCACACAGGAGGTTTACAAACAATGGAAACACGTACTTACTATTATGCAAGAGTATCAAGCAAGGAACAAAACCTTGACCGACAGATTGAGGCTTTCAAGACTCTTGGAGCAGATGATAGGGATATCATCACCGACAAAGAAAGCGGCAAGGACTTGAACCGCACAGGCTATACCGCATTAAAAAATGCGATGCTCCGCAAGGGTGATACACTTATTGTGAAATCACTTGACCGTCTGTCAAGAAACAAAACAGACATCAAAAACGAATTACAATTCTTTAAAGACAACGGCATCAGATTGAAAGTCATTGACCTACCAACAACAATGATGGACTTGCCGCAAGGTCAAGAATGGGTTTTTGAAATGGTGAACAACATTCTGATTGAAGTGCTTGGAACGATTGCGGAACAGGAAAGAAAAACAATCAAGGCAAGACAAGCAGAGGGCATTGAGGCGGCAAAGAAAAACGGAAAGAAGTTAGGACGTCCCGCACTTACTTATCCTGCAAATTGGAAAAAGGTGTATGCAGACTGGAAAGACGGAAAAATCACCGCAAAAACGGCAATGGAATTGACCGAAACAAAAAGAACAAGTTTTTATAAACTCGTTCAGATGACAGAAAATAATTGACTTTTCCTCTTGGAATAGTATAATAATAGTATCAAATATCAAGCGTGCCGAAAGGCATTAGAATTAACGTGTAATGTAAATAAACCTTGTGAAATCAACGGATTGAGATAGATTTCAATACTGCCCGAATGGGCAGTCACTTTTAATCAAGTTGTCCGGAGTTCGAATCTCCGATGGCTCACCAGTAGAAAAGACTGTTCTTTTGAGCAGTCTTTTATTTTTTATTATATTTTTATAAAATATAATGGTGTAATGCACAATTATAACATGGGTTCGATTCCCATACGGGTCACCAATTAAGAACACTAATTTGGGGTATCGCGTAAATTATCGGGAAATCAAGAAGGTGGTAGACTACATCGTAATGAAGGACAGCGGCATGGAGATACACTTCAAATGCGGTGCAACAATAAGAAAACAAAAATGCCTACGTCCCCATTTTGAAAGATTTTTTAGGAGGAAGTTATGTTTGGTGGAAAGAATAAAGCCATAACATTCAGCTATGATGACGGAGTAACGCAGGATGTAAGGCTTATTGAAATTTTTAATAAATATAATTTGAAGGCTGCCTTTAACATCAATTCGAAACTTTTGGGGAAAACAGGTTCTTTAGTGCGTAATGGTGTTCATGTCAATCATACAAAAGAACAATCCCGAAGATATAAAACACATTTATAATGGACACGAGGTGGCGGTTCATACACTTTCGCATCCAAACCTTACCAGTATTAAAGATGACATGGAGGTTCTGCGTCAGGTTGAGCAGGACAGAATAACCCTCTCTGAACTTGTAGGATATGGGGTGAAGGGTATGGCATATCCTTGTGGCGGAAAGAACTGCGACGATAGAGTTGCTGATCTGATTAAGAATAATACTATTATTAAATATGCAAGGACAATTGGTTCTACTAAAAGTTTCGAACCGTATCCCGACTTGTATCAGTATAAAGCAACCTTGCATCATCATGGAGATTGGGATATTTTGTTTGATATAGTTGCATATTCTGCTAAAAGGTATGAATTTCGCCGAAAGGTATGAATTTTGCTAAAAAGTACAGATTTGCTAAAAGGTTTATTTTAGTAAGAGTTTAATTTTGCTAAAAAGTAAATTACGATGAAAGGTTAATTATGCTAAATAGTATATTATGCGAAATTGTATCATTTTATCGGTGCAATGCCATAGAAACCGAAAGATTTAGATGACATATCTAACCATTCGGTTTTTCTTTTTGACATTATAATATAGATGTGTTAAAATTATATTGAGGAGGGATCATAATGGATAGTAGAATTATTATAAAAAGAGAATCTTCTTTTTATTATTGGTCAAAAAAATATAAGGTAGAAATAGATGATGTTGTTATAGGAGAATTAGCGAATGGTGAAACGATAGAATCAAATATAAGTATAGGAAGTCATAAAATATGTTTTATTCCTGTTGGCGTGTTTGCTAAATGTGAGAAGACAGTAAATGTTAATATAACAGAAAGTGCCACTACTTTTGAAATATACGCAACACTAGATAAATTAAATGGGAAAATAATATTAAAAGAAAATAATCCTGGTGATAAATCTATCATAGAGGAATACAAAAATGATATTCAAAGCAATAATGGTGCTCTGTATACACTAAAAGGTGATAACGGACAACTTTATGTATATGAGAATAAAATTGAAATAACAAGGAAAGGTATTTTCGCGCTAGCGTTTCAAGGGTTAAAAGGTACAAAAACTATTCCTATATCAGAGATAAAGAGTATACAGGTGAAACGTGCCGGATTAATGGTTGGTTATATTCAGTTTGGTTTAGGAGGCGGAATTGAGGGACAACATGGTGTTAAAGAGGCTAATTACGATGAAAATACGGTTACATTTTATCGTGCAGACAATGAATATGTACAGGAGATAAAGGAATTTATAGAAAGTGTAATGTTAAACAAGGGAAAAATGAACAATCCAACAAGACCAAATTCTAATGCCGAGGAATTAAGAAAATATGCAGAACTATTAAACGAAGGAATTATAAGCAAAGAAGAATTTGATGCAAAGAAAAAACAACTTCTTGGCATCTAAACTGTTCGTCTCTTCCACGTCGCAGCAAACTACGCTGCAATTTAAATGACCACTTGCAAAGTGGTCATTTTTTATATGCTCCGTTGCTGCTCCTTTTTCGCAAAAGGTCACGTTCCAGTCGTCTATTCGATTGTAAAGGTACTCATAATGCCTTTGTTTCACTACCTACCTTCTGCGAAAAAGTGCCTTCGGCACAGATGTATATATATTGTTCGCTTTTTTCAATGGTTTAAAGTCTTTATGTAAAATTCTATATTGAAACAAAAGGGTAGATGTCAAGCAGTTTTTGAACCATACTTGAACTACAAAACGTAATAAAAGAAGATAAAAACTGATAATCGTTTTTGTGTAATCTGAGCTAAAAAAACAAGTTTTATACATTTATTCTCGTATTGAATAGTTTGATGGTGAGACTCCAAAATGATGTTTAAACATTTTAGGGAAGGTATATAAATCAGAATATCCAACTGAGTTTGCTACAACAGATATCGCAATATGTTTTTTGGTTATGAGAGTGGCGGCAATACTCATTCTATAATATTAAGAAGATACTGTTTAGGAGAAAGTCCGGTTGTCTTTTTGAAAATGACAGAAAAATATGTTCTGTCAAGGTTTAGGTATCGGGCAATCTTCTCTACTGTTATATCGTGCATATAGTTTGTAAGAAAACAAAAATGACTACGTCCCCATTTTGAAAAAACGTCCCTATTTTGAAAAAAGTATTAAATTGCTATGATATGCATATCATAAGGAAAAAAGGAGGATATGATATGTGTACAGCAATTCTGGCAAGAGCCGGAGACGGATATTTTGGGAGAAATTTGGATTTTGAGTCGGATTTTGGTGAAAAGATTGTAGTTGTTCCGAGAAATTTCGGTTTTACATTCAGGTCCGGAAGGGAAATAAAGAATCACCACGCAATAGTAGGGATGGCAGTAGTGGATAATGGATATCCTCTATTTTTTGATGCTATAAATGAAGCAGGTTTAGGAATTGCAGGATTGAGGTTTGCCGGAAATGCTGAGTTTAAAAAGGCTGTTTCCGGTAAGGACAATGTGGCATCTTATGAATTTATTTCGTGGGTTCTGACAAATTGTGCGTCGGTGGATGAGGCAGAAAGTTTCCTAAGTAATGCCAATATTACTGATGATGCCTATTCTGCCGAAATGCCTCCATCTCCGCTACATTGGATTATTGCTGACAATAAAAGAGCGTTAACCGTAGAACAAACAAAAAGTGGTTTGAAAATTTATGAGAATAATGTGGGAGTTTTGACAAATAACCCTGAGTTTTCAGTTCAAATACAAAACCTGACTAACTATATGAATCTTTCTGCTAAAGAGCCTACAAACCTTTTTTCTGAAAAATTATACATGAAGCCTTATAGCAGAGGTATGGGAGCGATTGGACTTCCGGGGGATTATTCTTCTATGTCCAGATTTGTAAAGGCGTGTTTTATTTGCGAAAATTCTGTATATTCCAGTATAGAGTCAGAAGTGGTGAATCATTTTTTTCACACGTTATATGCAGTATATCAGCAAAAGGGATGCGTGCAGGTTCAGGGTGGATATGAGATCACAAACTATACTTCATGCTGTAATCTTAGTAAGGGAATTTATTATTATACTACCTATAATAACAGCTGTATAAATGCAATTGATATGCATAAAGAATACCTTAATGGAGACAGGCTGGCAGTATATGAATTGTTAACTGCGTCCAAGATAGTTGTTCAAAATCAGTATAAAAAAAGGTGACTGCATAAATTTTACAGTCACCATTTATTTATACTTTATCAGAATGCAACCTTCATAAATAATGCAACTATGCAAAGGATAAGAGCAAAAGGAACATATACAAATTTTCCGGTATAGTACCAGATATCAGCATGTTTATTTGATGCCCCTTTATTGATTTCCGAAAGAAGGTCGTCCTTTTTCATTATCCAGAACCAGGAAATTGCGCCAAGTGTTGCACCGATTGGAATAATGTAAATGGAGATCATATCCATCCATGGACCCCATTGATATATTGCTTCCATACCGATTCCTGCTCCAAGGCATACCAGGCAAAGTATAGCCAGAACTACCTTACGACTGAGTTTTGGGAACTTGTGAATCAGGGATTCGCATACAGCTTCAAACATATTTTGCAATGAGCTTACCCCTGCAAATATCATTGCAACGTATAAAATTATAGCAAAAACCTGTCCAAGAGGAATGTCCTGCAAAATTTTCGGTAACGTTACGAACAGAAGACCAGGGCCTGCACCTACGTCCATTTTATATGAGAAGCATGCAGGAATAATAACAAGTGCTGCTACGAGCGCAGCTATTGTGTCGAAAATAGCAGTTTTTTGTGAAACAGAAACTACGTCTTCGTTTTCTCCGAGATAAGCACCGTATACTATCATTCCGCTTCCTGTCAATGACAAAGAGAAGAATGCCTGTCCCATTGCCCATACCCATACAAATGGGTCCAGAAGTTTTTTCCAGTCAGCAGTAAACATAAATTTGTAGCCTTCAATAGAATTTGGAAGAAATGCCACACAAACTGCAAGGAACAGAAAGATTACAAAGAAAATAGGCATCATAATCTTATTACTTTTTTCAATACTTTTTGCACCCAACATCAGAGTAAGAAGTGTCCCTACTACTACAATAATATGGTATGGTATTACGGAGTAAGGTCTTGTTGAAAAGCCTTCAAACCACAGATCTACATCCGAACCCATAAGTGCACCTGTAAGTGAGCTTACCAGTGCTTTTAAAACGTATGAAACAATAACGGCATAGCCAATTGATATACATAAAGAGCCAAG
This sequence comes from Oscillospiraceae bacterium, assembly GCA_015068545.1. Lineage (GTDB taxonomy): Bacteria > Bacillota > Clostridia > UBA1381 > UBA1381 > UBA1738. The sequence continues at coordinate 15,678 of SVKH01000001.1, read as the reverse complement.
TAGCGGAAGCCAGCCTATAAGTCCACCGGCTTTTTCGAGTTTATTGCTTCTTGTTTTCCAGGCATTTGAGTATGAGCCCAGGGTTCCGGTTCCGGATCCTCTGCCGATTGCAAATTCTGACGGAAGTCCCACGTAGCTGAAAATAAAAACGAAAAACAGGTAAATCAGAAGGAATGCTCCTCCACCATTTGAACCCATTTTGTTCGGGAATCCCCAAACATTTGCCATTCCGACTGCTGAACCAACTGAAGCGAGGATAAAACCCCATCTGCTGGCAAAGCCTTTTTTCTTTGTATTCATTTAGTATCTTCCTCCTTTTGTGTTATGAAAACAAAAAAACCATACAGATAGGTTTTTGTAAAGAATATTACCGCACAATCTGTTTTCATATGACAATACTATCATACAACCGGACAAAAGTCAAGAACGGAGGATGATGCATTATCCAATAGCGATGTGGTCGATTTGTTTAAGTTCATCCGGAGTGAAAGCAGGAGCATTGATGCAACCAATGTTATCCAGTATCTGAGCAGGGGACGAGGCACCGATAAGAACGCTTGTTACTGCTGGGTTATTCAGCACCCAGGAAAGTGACATTTGTGCCAATGTTTGTCCTCTGTTTTTTGCAATGGTATTAAGTGCTTTTACTTTCTCAAGAAGCTCGTCTGTGATGTGTTCCGGTTTCAGGAAATGTTTTTTCGCGGCGCGACTATCCTCCGGGATTCCGCACAGATACCTGTCTGTCAGCAAGCCCTGAGCAAGGGGACTGAAACAGATTACTCCTTTACCAAGCTTTTGAGACATATCCAAAAGCCCGTTCTCTTCAACTGCACGGTTTAATATGTTATACGGGTTCTGGTTGATAATAAATGGTGTATTACTGCTTTTCAGTATTTCGGTGGCTTTTTCCAAGGTTTTACCATCATAATTAGATAATCCCACGTAAAGAGCCTTTCCGCTTTTTACTGCATGGGAAAGTGCTGACATTGTTTCTTCTAGTGGTGTATCCTTGGTCATTCTATGGTGGTAAAAAATATCAACATAATTAACACCCAGACGTTTCAGACTCTGGTCAAGGCTGGACAGAAGGTATTTCCTGCTTCCGCCATCACCGTAAGGACCTTCCCACATATAGTATCCGGCTTTTGTGCTGATTATGAGCTGATCGCGGTATGCGGACATTTCTTCCTTCAGGATTTTGCCGAAGTTTATCTCTGCGCTTCCTGCTATCGGACCATAATTATTTGCCGCATCAAAGTGTGTTATGCCGTTATCAAAGGCGGTAAAACACATTTTCTTCATATTTTCGTAGTTGTCGTAAGTGCCAAAGTTATGCCATATTCCAAGGCTGACCTTCGGGAGCATAAGCCCGGAGTGCCCGCTGAAAGCATATTTCATTTTTTCGTATCGGTTTTCTGCTGCATTATACATATCAATTCTCCTTATTAAAAGCTTCCGAAGCCTCGGAAAAAGTTATTTTCGTTATATGAATTTTGCTGATAGTCAGAGCTTTGTCCGCTTATTTCAATGTACATCTGTGCAAAGGTTGTCTCAATATACGGAGTCAGAACAAAATTGCCAAGGCAGCAAGCCAGATTACACAGAAGATACCATCCGGTGAAGGAGAACATAAGCTTTACATATTCCCATTTGTTTCCTACCATCATTTCTTTGCTTTTTGCAATGGCTGTCTTCCAGTTAGTATCAGGATCGTCTGCCAGAATATATTGAACCATTGAGTATTGCAGATCCTTTATTATGGACGGAATGGAAAAAATGATTGTCAATAGCATCAACAGTGTGGAAAGCGCTATAAGTGTCAGGGCAGCCGGCACAGAATCAGCTTGTATTCTTTGTACAAGCAACATAACGGTGTCGGGTAAGTCAAATACTGTTATGCCGAGAACAAGTGGGATAAACGACGGAAGTGACCACAGAAAAATGTATAAATTCTTCATGAACACTGTAAATGTAATATTTTTATAGTTGTTCTTGAAGGGAAACAAAAGATCCTCTAAATTACATGAGCCTTTGGAGGTGTTCAGTATGAATTTTTTCAGTCCCACATAAAGCGGAGATACCAGCAATATAAAGAATAAAATGCCGATAATTGTCAAAATGCCGATTATTCCGCAGATTAACAGCAATTTGACGTTGGATATTTGTGACGGATCGATGTTCTGTAGTTTTTGCAGGTTCAGACCCGTTCCGCCACCGCTTACAAGGGTTACTGCAAGGCATGCTAAAAAGATCATAAAATATGATCGGGAAAGGACGGCTTTTGCTTTTGTTTTTAGTTCTTTTCTGTTTATCATTTTATTATTCCTCCTTTATCTGCCGAAAACCAGTGGCAGAAGTCCTTTAATGTTTTTTATATTAGCACCGGAAATTTTGTCTGTGTTTTCCGTGGAATATTCAACCTGTTTGGAGTACAGTTTTGCGTGTTCGTCCGTTAGAGGGTTACCGCATATACTGTATGAATATGCATCACATACTCCGCAGTACAGTGTGCTGAGAACGATGAATCTCCCGGCAGACAGTATGTCATAATCGTCCAGGCAGTTTAGAAAATGCCGATATGTAAAATAAATTGCAAGATGCTCGTATTTATAGAAATTTTCCTGAGTATTTTTGTGAAAATTCTGAAGTGATGCTTTGATTTCTCTGTGATTTTCAGATATATCTGATGAAAGCTTGCTCCAGGTTTCATCTATTGGCGAAAGACTATGATAGAGAGCTGTTATTGCTTTTAAACTGCGTCCTTCGGTGATTGTGCCAGGGGTGCGGTTTTTGTATAAATCCGCCGTTTTTTTAATAAGACCGGTATCTTCAAAAAACAGGTGTTCGTCAAGGGCTTTGCAATAGTCCAAAAACAGTGCAAGACGTGAGGATATTGGAAAGGTTCTGTTCTGAAGAATTGAATATGCGATCTGACGTGCATAGGTCATAACATCCGGCAGGGAGTCTGACATAGTATAGGGTATCTGCGTATTTAGTTTGTCGCGGGATGCGAATAAAAGCCTGGTAGCCACTTCGCAGCACAACCCCATACCTGTTTCGGTTCTGTCCGGTAGCCAGGTGAAAAAACGCGGATGGTTCTTACAGATATATGGGATTTTATCTTCGCCGAGAGTTATTATAATATCACATAGATTGTCGCTGTTCAGGAAGGGGCACCGCTCCTTTTCGTCAAGAATGAAGTGGGGCGTGGCATCTTGTGATATATTGGCTGTCAATCTGGATTTTATAGGGTTTTCCAGTGTATTATAGTATTTCATGGTATCGTTGTCAATGTCTATTTCCCAACCGATACAGCAGTTATGTCGGCAGGCACCGGCAATACATTTAAAATCCTTAAAGCAGTCCAGTATTACTTTTTTCATAGTTTCTCCTGAATATTTTTGTAGAAGTTTATCATTTATTTAATAGTTGCTTCTTTTATTGTCATTTATTATTTCGTCCAGAGTGGTTTTCAGGCTTTCGCGTACATTTTTTTGATGTTTTCTGCGATTTACGTTACTTACCAGAACTAATTTGTTTACCTCTCCACCCAACAGGAATATTACCATACAGAAATATACCCACAACATCAGCAATACTATGGCTGTGAGGCTTCCGTAGATATATGAGTAGTTGGCAAAGTTTTCAATGTAAAATGAGTACAGTACTGAAAAAATCATCCAGCCACCGGCAGTGAATATTGCACCGGGGAAATGGTATCGGAATCGTAGCTTTTTGCCGGAGAATGCGGAGAATAAAAAGGCAAACACGAAGGTCATCATCACATAAGTGAATATCCATTTCGGAATGTATGATCTGCCAAAAATAAGCTGAATTACATTTGATTTTACCTGGAGAAGGTCAATTATGTGGGTTCCGAAAACCACCACCACGAGAAATACTATAATGAGCAGTGTAAAGATTATCGTGTAAAAGAAACTGGCAATAACTGCTTTTATAAAGCTTTTTCTGGGCGGAGTGTGATAGACGTTTCTTATGCCTCTTTCCACTGCTGCGACTCCGCGGGATGCGGACCACAGTGCCGAAAATGCCGTGATTGATGCGATGGAAAAGGTACTGTTATTATAAAGCTCTGAAATTATTCCGGTAACCGGAGATTTAATTATTTCCGGAATCAGAGGTGATGTGGCTGACAGCAGATACTCCTGAGATACCGGAAGTATGAATTTTGCCAGAGACATAAGCATCATAATTGACGGAATTGAGGCTATTATTATATAAAATGCTGCCTGAGCCGCAAATAAGAACACGTTGTCTTTATTTATTATATTTATAATGTTCAGAATCTTTTTATACAGTTTCATAAAATTTCTCCGCTATGTTTGTTTTGAATATTTTCCCTTGTTTACTGTAATAAATACTCTGTATCTGAAAAAAGTATATCACAACAAAAAAATATTGTCAATTTATTAAAAACTCTTGTACTTTTCAAAGTTTTGTTATATAATAAAATAGTATATTTATATGACAGTGGTGATTGGTTTGTTTAATATAGTTTTAGTAGAGCCGGAGATTCCGCAGAATACCGGGAACATTGCCCGGACTTGTGCAGCCACAGGTTGCAAGCTTCATATAGTGAAGCCTATGGGGTTTACTATAGACGATAAAAAGTTGAAAAGAGCGGGTCTGGATTACTGGCATCTTCTGGGAGTTCAGTATTACGAAAATCTCGATGATTTCTATGAAAAGAACTCCGGGGGAAGATTCTTTTATTCCACAACAAAGGCGGTTAACACTTATGCTGATGCTGAATTCTGTGATGGGGACTTTATCCTTTTCGGAAAGGAAACAAAAGGTCTGCCGGAGGAACTCTTACATGACAATAAGGAATGGTGCATCAGAATCCCGATGATAGATGAGGCAAGAAGCCTTAATCTGTCAAATGCCGTTGCCATTGTTGCATATGAGGCGCTTCGTCAGACTGATTTTATGCAGCTGAACTGCGAAGGAAAGCTTACAAAATTCAGTTGGTAATGTTAATTGATTCAAGGATAGTTTTTTTAATCTCTGTTTTATGTTTACATAGCGCATGATTATAAGGAGAGAAATTTATGAAAAAAATAAAGATTTTTGTTGATACAGGTGCTGATTTGCCATTAGATGCGGCAAAAGAATTTGATATTGATTGTATTAATTTTTTGTGCGTATTCGGGGACGAGTCTTATGTGGCTCTTGAAGAACTTTCAAATGAAGAATTTTTCAAGAAATTGCTGGCAGCGGATAAGCTTCCGACAACATCTCAGACACCACCTGCTACAATGTATGAGAAACTATACAATGCAGCAAAGGAATATGATACAGTTGTATACTACACACTTTCCTCCAAGGCAAGCGGGCAGTATAATAATGCAAGGTTGAACTGTGAACAGATTCTGGAAGAAAATCCTGATGCAGATATAAGAATTATTGATACAATGTCGTTCTCTATTTACATTGGCGAGGCGGCTATAAGATTGAGAAAGCTTTTGAATGCTGGAATGGACATTGACGAGGCGATTCCGGAAAGTCTTAAGTTCATTGAAGCCAACGATGCTTATGTTCTTGTGGATGACCTGAAGTACCTGGAAATGGGTGGCAGAATTACAAAAACTGCTGCCATCGTAGGCGGACTTCTGGATATAAAGCCGGTACTGGGTATCAGAAATGGGCTTGTTGAGCCTCTTGAAAAAATAAGAGGTAAGAAAAAAATGTACCACAAGCTTATGGAGTTGATTCGTGAAAATCCGGAATTTGATGAAAACAGTGGTGAATTTTATGTAGTCGATTCAAACAAAGAATACGGCGACAAGATGATAGAAACTCTGAAAGAAGAATTTGGAATTGAGAATATTGTACGTCGATATGAATTCGGACCGATTATCGGCACACATATCGGTGATGGTGCTGTTGCTGTAATGTTCAGAAAAAAAGGCTATGACCTGTAAGGAGAAAAAGGCTATGAAATATATAGTTATTTTAGGTGACGGAATGGCAGACTATGCCGTAGAGGAATTTGACGGAAAAACCGTACTGGATGTGGCAAAGAAACCAAATATTGACTATGTGTGTGAAAATGGTGAGCTGGGGTTGGTGAAAACTGTTCAGGATGGGATGAAACCCGGCAGTGATGTGGCAAACCTTTCTGTTATGGGGTATGATACAAGGGTTTGCTATTCGGGAAGATCTCCTCTTGAGGCGGCAAGTATTGGTGTAAAGCTTAAAAACAGTGATATTACTTTCCGTGCCAATCTTGTGACTTTGTCTGATGAAGAAAATTACGCTGATAAAACTATGCTGGATTATTCGGCAGGAGAAATTTCTACCGAGGAAGCTGCCCAACTTATTGAGGCAGTTGAAAAGGAGCTGCACACAGACTTAATTCATTTTTACAGTGGTGTTAGTTACCGTCATCTCCTTGTATGGGATGGTGGAAGTAAGAATGTAAATCTTACACCGCCTCATGATATTTCTGACAAAAAGATTACCGATTATCTTCCTAAGGGCGATAATGCTGAGAAGTTATTGGAGCTTATGGAAAAGTCAGAGAAAATTCTTAAAGATCATCCTGTAAACAAGGACAGAATTGCAAGAGGAAAAAATCCTGCCACTTCAATCTGGTTGTGGGGAGAAGGCTCCAAGCCACAGCTTGAGTTGTTTAAGGACAAATTCGGACTTTCTGCCAGTGTAATTTCGGCAGTTGACCTGATTAAGGGTATTGCAGTATGTGCTGACATGAAGTCTATAGATGTTGAGGGTGCAACAGGTAACTGGGACACTAATTTTGACGGAAAAGCAAAGGCGGCGCTGGATACTCTCTTAAAGGACGGTGCTGATCTTGTCTATGTACATATGGAAGCTCCTGACGAATGTGGTCACCAGGGAAATGCTCAGAAGAAAAAGCTCTCTGTTGAACTGATAGACGAAAAAGTTGTAGGTTTCCTGAAAAGGGAACTGGATGCAGCCGGTGTCAGCTATAAAATGCTGATTCTTCCGGATCATCCGACACCTATCAGCCTGAAAACTCATGTCAGTGATCCTGTTCCGTACATCATTTATTCATCAGAAAATAACAGTGGATCAGGTTTTACATATAATGAAAAAAATGCTGAAAAGACCGGTATTTACATTGAAAAAGGATATGAACTAATGAGCCGATTTATTGATAAAAACTAAGGGAAGTGGTTTCTTGTTAAAGAAAATTATTCTATCGGTGCTGTCCTTGGTGATTATTGCAGCACTGATATTCGGAACGGTCAAGTTCCTGCCGGTATTGTTATCAGGTGCCGGACAAATACTTTGGCTTTTCCTGCCTTTTGTTGCGGCTTATATTGTATCCCTTCTGGTAAATCCTTTTGCGGATGCTTTGCAAAAAAGGCTGAAAATGCCCCGTGGATTATCGGCAATACTTGTTGTTTTGGTTACAGTGGGTGTAATAGGTGGCATTATTACCGGTGTGATTTGGAAAATCGTGGAAGAAATTCGTGAGATTTATTATGATTTGCCACTGATCTGGAGAAATATTCAATCTGCGTGGTACAGTGTATCTGACTTTCTGAGTGAGCTGATGAATGCTTTGCCAGAAAGCATGCAGACAGCGCTTGATAGTGTCATAGACCAGACTACCGAATGGATCTCCGGTTTTGCCGTAAATACAACTATTGTTCAGTCTGCAGGAAACTTTGCGAAAAAGCTTCCGAGTGTTTTCATCAGCACTATTGTTTTCATGCTGTCCTTGTATTTTATGGTGGCAGATGCGAAAACTGTGTCAGAAGCAGTAAAAAAACCATTTACTGAAACGTTTTTGGCCAGAGTGGGCGAGATAAAGAAGGAAGCAAAAAAATATGTGGGCGGGTATGTGAAGGCTCAGCTTACTATTATGTGCATTTTCTTTTTCATCATTTTTATAGGATTGTCACTTCTGAAAGTTGATTATGCACTGATTATCGCCCTTGTCACGGCACTTTTAGATGCATTGCCGATTTTCGGCAGTGGAGCTGTGCTATGGCCGTGGGCACTGGTTTCATTTATTATGGGTAGGTATGCCTTTGGTGTATCGCTTATTATAATTTATCTGGTGCTTGTTCTTATAAGGCAGCTTATTGAACCAAAAATTGTAAGTAAGAATATCGGGATGCATCCTCTATTAACACTTATGTCAATGTATGTTGGTTATCGTACTCTTTCTTTTGGAGGCATGATTTTTGGCCCTATTTTGTTGATGTTTATTATAAGCCTTTACAGAGTACGGTTGTTTGACGAACCTATTAAATTTATGAAATCCGTTTTCCTTTATGTAAAAGGGAAAGTAAAAAATATTAAGACTATTTTGGATGACGAAGGAGAATAATAATGGCAAATAAGTTTTATATTACCACGGCGATTGCTTACACATCAAGAAAGCCGCATATAGGTAATACCTACGAAATAATTCTGACTGATGCTATTGCAAGATTCAGGAGATTTTTAGGTGACGATGTGTTCTTTTTGACAGGTACAGATGAACACGGTCAGAAAATCCAGGAAATTGCTGAAAAGGAAGGGGTTGCTCCTCAGGAATATGTAGACGTAATCGCCGGACAGATCAGGGATATTGCAGATATGCTTGATGTCAGCTACGACCATTTTATCAGAACTACTGATGACTATCACGTTGAGGCTGTTAAGAAAATCTTTAAAAAGCTTTATGATCAGGGTGATATTTATAAGTCGGAGTATGAAGGTCTTTACTGTACTCCGTGTGAGTCATTCTGGACAGAAACTCAGCTTGTGGACGGGAAGTGCCCGGATTGCGGACGCCCTGTTGAAAAGACAAAGGAGGAAGCTTATTTCTTCAAAATGAGCAAGTACCAGGATCGTTTGATGCAGTACATTGAAGATAATCCTGAGTTCATACAACCTGAATCAAGAAAGAAAGAAATGGTAAATAATTTCTTAAAGCCAGGACTTCAGGATTTATGTGTTTCAAGAACCAGCTTCAATTGGGGTATACCGGTTGAATTTGATGAAAAGCACGTTGTATATGTATGGATTGATGCTCTTTCAAACTATATTACAGCACTGGGATATTCACCTGATAAAAAGGGAGAACTTTATGAAAAGTACTGGCCTTGTGATGTGCATATTATTGGTAAGGACATTCTCCGTTTCCATACTATTTACTGGCCAATTATGCTTATGGCATTGGGTGAGCCTTTGCCTAAGCAGGTATTCGGACATCCTTGGATGTTGTTTGGCGAGGAAAAGATGTCAAAATCTCGTGGAAATGTAATTTATGCAGAAGACCTGGTTCGACACTTTGGCAAGGATGCAGTGAGATATTATTCGCTTCATGAAATGCCTTTTGCCCAGGACGGAAACATAACATACGATACTTTTATCGCACGTTATAACTCGGATCTTGCAAACACATTAGGAAATCTTGTAAACCGAACTGTTGCTATGATTAATAAGTATTTTGACGGTGTTATTGGCGATAATTCGGTAATGGGCGATTTCGATGAAGAACTCATGAGTGTTTGTCTTGATGCAAAAGAAAATGTGGTTAAGAAAATGGAAACATGGCATATTGCTGATGCTCTTGACGAAATCTGGAAGATTGTGGACAGAGCAAACAAGTATATTGACGAGACTATGCCATGGACTCTGGCTAAGTCCGAGGAGACAAAGCCGAGACTGGCAGCTGTTCTGTATAACCTTGCTGAATCAATCAGATTTATTGCAGCATTGCTTCAGGCATTTATGCCGGATACGTCAAAGGCAATTATAAATCAGATCGGTGGTGGTGCTACCGATTATGATAGTCTTTCTACCTTCGGAGTTATTGATGCAGGAACAAAGGTGGGAGAAGCAACTCCGCTTTTTGCAAGAATTGATGCAGAAAAGAAGATGGAAGAAATTGCTGCAGAAAATGAGCAGGAGGAAAAAATCGAAATTGCGCCGTACAAAGAATGCTGTGAATTTGACGATTTTGAGAAGCTTGATATAAGAGTGGGTAAGGTAATAGAATGCGAAAAGGTAAAGAAATCTGACAAGCTATTAAGATTTACCCTTCAGGTTGGCTCTGAAACAAGACAGATACTGTCAGGTATTGCTAAGTTCCACTCACCTGAGGAGTTGATTGGAAAGAATGTTGTGTTTATAGCAAACTTCAAGCCAAGAAAAATGATGGGACTTGAGTCTCAGGGAATGATTCTGTCAGCTGAGTACGGCGACGGTTTAACTGCGCTTACCACGATTAACGACATCCAAAGTGGTGCGGAAATTGTGTAAAACATATTTGAAAGGATAAAAAACTATGAGAATGAAAAACTTGTTGGTACCTACTCTCCGTGAGGTACCGGCAGAGGCGGAGATTACAAGTCACAAGCTGATGCTTCGTGCAGCTTATATCAGAAAGCTTGCAGCGGGAATTTATTCATATTTGCCACTTGGACTTAAAACACTTAAAAAGGTTGAGAATATTGTTCGTGAGGAAATGGACAGAGCCGGAGCTAATGAGCTTTTGATGGCAGCACTTTTGCCGGCAGAGGCTTATCAGGCATCCGGAAGATGGGAGGTCTTTGGACCTTCTATGTTCAAGATGAAAGACAGATACGGAAGAGATTTTTGTCTTGGTCCTACACATGAGGAACTATTTACACAGACAGTTATTGATGAGGTTCGCTCATACAAAGAGTATCCTATGACACTTTACCAGATTCAGACCAAATACCGTGATGAAGGACGTCCGAGATTTGGCCTGATGCGAGGCAGAGAATTCATAATGAAGGATGCGTACAGCTTTGACCTTGATGAGGCAGGGCTAGACATTTCATATAAGAAAATGTATGATGCGTACTGTCGTATTTTTGAAAGACTTGGTCTGGATTTTACAATTGTTGACGCTGATTCCGGAGCGATGGGCGGAAGCGGCAGCCAGGAATTTATGGTTAAGTCTCCGGTGGGAGAGGACGGAATTGCATACTGTGATGCCTGTGGATATGCAGCCAATTACGAAAAAGCAGCGTGCATACCACAAGACGCAGAATTTGAGGATGGGGACCTTGCCCTTGAGAAGATTCTGACACCAAATGCACACACTATTGAAGAACTTGTTGAGTTCCTGGGAACTAAGCCACACGTTTTTGCAAAGACCATTATTTACAAAGCAGACGACAAGTACATCGCTGCCATGGTCAGAGGCGATCGTGAAGTTAACGAAGTTAAACTGAAAAACTTGGTTGGTTGTACAGATGACCTGGAGCTTGCCGCCCCGGAAATCGTCCGTGAATTAACCAATGCACAGGTTGGATTTGCTGGACCAATTGGACTCAGCATTCCTGTTTATGTGGATTTGGAAGTTGAGAAAATGAAGAATTTTGTAGTTGGTGCAAATGAAACTGACTACCATTACAAGAATGTAAATATTCATCGCGATTTTGAGCCGACTGTTGTGGCGGATATCCGTATAATCACTGACGGTGATACATGCCCTGTGTGTGGTAAGCCTATAAAGACGGCTCAGGGTATCGAAGTGGGACATATTTTTAAGCTGGGAACAAAATATTCAGATGCGCTTGGTCTTACCTATCTTGACGAAACAGGAGTGTCAAAGACAGTAGTTATGGGCTGTTATGGTATCGGTGTAACAAGATGCTTAGCAGCTGCTATTGAGCAGGGAAATGACGAGAATGGAATTATTCTTCCAGTTTCAATTGCACCATATGAGGCTATTGTTATCCCTGTAAATGCCAAGGACGAAGGTCAGATGAAGCTTGCGGAGGAAATCTATGAAAGCCTGAAGGCACAAGGAATTGATGCAATGCTGGATGATCGTGAAGAAAGAGCAGGAGTTAAATTCAAAGATGCCGATCTTATTGGTATTCCATTGAGAATCGTAGTAGGTAAAAAGGTAGCAGAGGGTGTTGTAGAATACAAGTTGAGACGTGATGCAGCACCGGATGAGATGACAGTAAATGATGCAATAGAGAACGCAGTTAAACACATAAAAGAAAACAGATAAAAATCTGGGGGTTGTTATGAAAATATTATTGAAGCATCGCAGAACTTTTGTTCTGGCGATGATTGATGCGTGTACTATCCTGATGTCGTTGGCTATATCTTACATTTTACTTAAGTTTTTGATGAGCGCTAATTCACAGTTTCCGTATATCGAATTTAACCTTAAAAGGACTGTTATTCATTGTGCTCTTCTGACCTCAATGTCAGTTCTGGGACTTTATCTGTGCGGAGCTTATAAAAGCCTGTGGAGATATGCAAGCATAAAGGATCTTGTTGTGTGCCTTGCTGGTATGGTTTTAGGACTTATAATGTATTATATTGTGATTGCAGCCAGTAAGTTTATATACTCCGATATACATACTATACTCACCGAAGCTATTGCTACGATTGGTGTATTTATGGTAAGAATTTGCTATAATCTTCTCTATACCAGAACGCATAGAGAAGCATCTGGTGCGTTAAAAAAACGTACCCTGATAGTAGGCGGAGGTGATGCCTGCAGTCGTATCATTATGGAGATGCGAAGTGTGGACAGCGCATATACTCCTATAGTAATTGTAGACGATGATATTCAGAAGCAGGGCAGGCAAATGCACGGAATTACTGTAGGAGGAAGCACTGACGATATACCGCAACTGGTGCAAAGGTTTAATATTCATACAATCTTTGTTGCCATTCCGTCTCTGGACGGCGAGCGGAAGAAGAGAATCATTAATATATGCTCTGAAACTGTTTGCGAAGTAAAGGTTATCCCGTACATACACAAGATTCTGAATGATTCCAACCTTATTGGTCAGGCACAAAATATTAACATCGAAGATCTTTTGGGCAGGGATGTTGTAAAGTTTGACGATACAAATGTTCGCGATATGGTTTGCGGCAAGGTTTGCATGGTAACCGGCGGTGGAGGATCTATCGGCTCGGAGCTATGTCGTCAGATTGCGGAATTTAATCCGGGAAAACTAATTATTGTAGATATATACGAGAATAACGCATACGATATTCAACAAGAGCTTCTGACTAATTATAAAAATCTTGATCTTGAGGTGAGAATTGCTTCAGTGAGAGATTATGACAAAATCAAATTATTATTTGAAATGTTCAGACCAGAGTTGGTTTATCATGCTGCGGCACATAAGCATGTACCGCTTATGGAGACAAGCCCTGAAGAGGCTATTAAAAATAATATATTCGGAACGCTGAATGTTGCAAGTCTTGCAAGTGAATACGGTGTTAAGAAATTTGTGCTGGTATCTACAGACAAGGCTGTTAATCCTACGAACGTTATGGGCGCAACAAAACGTGCTTGTGAAATGATAGTTCAGTATTTTGCGCAAAAAAGCAAGTTTACAGAATTTGTTGCAGTGCGTTTTGGCAATGTATTGGGGTCAAATGGTTCTGTAATTCCGCTATTCGAGAAACAAATTGCATCAGGCGGACCATTAACGGTAACACACCCTGATATTATCAGGTATTTTATGACAATTCCTGAGGCTGTTTCTCTTATTCTTCAAGCAGGAACTATTGCAAAAGGCGGAGAAATATTTGTCCTTGACATGGGTGAGCCGGTGAAGATCCTGTCGCTGGCAGAAAACCTGATAAGACTTCACGGTAAGGAGCCTTACAAGGAAATTGATATTAAATTCACTGGATTAAGACCGGGAGAAAAGCTATTTGAAGAGCTTCTGATGTCAGAGGAAGGTCTTAAAGAAACACAAAACAAAAAGATATTTATAGGAACACAAATAGAGATTGATGAGGAAGAATTCCCGAAATCCTTGAATGTAATCAGAGAGCTGGCAGATAAAAATGACTCTGATGCTGTTGTTGAGGAATTGAGAAAGCTTGTGCCTACATTCAATCATGTTGTACTTAACAGGTAAACGCAGAAAGGAAAGAATAATGAGCGAAAGTTGCACACACGATTGTTCAACTTGCGGTTCAAACTGTGCAAGCAGGAAAGAGCCACAGAGCTTTTTGGAAAAGCCGCATGAACTATCTAATGTTAAAAAGGTAATAGGCATAGTCAGTGGAAAGGGCGGGGTAGGAAAGTCATTAGTTACTTCTATGCTTGCAGTGGAAATGATGCGTCGTGGCGACAAAGTAGGAATACTTGATGCAGACGTGACAGGCCCGTCAATACCAAAGACATTCGGAATAAAGGAGAAGGCTGACAGTTCAGAAATCGGACTATTCCCGGTAGAAAGTAAGCTGGGCGTGAAGATTATGTCTGTTAATCTGCTCCTCGAGAAGGACACCGATCCTGTAATCTGGAGAGGACCGGTGATTGCCGGTATGGTTAAGCAATTCTGGACAGATGTTGTCTGGGGGGATGTTGATTATATGTTTGTTGATATGCCACCGGGGACCGGAGATGTACCTCTTACTGTATTTCAGTCCTTGCCACTTGACGGTATAGTAGTCGTGGCTTCGCCGCAAGAACTTGTGGGAATGATTGTTGAGAAGGCAGTTAATATGGCTAAAATGATGAATATTCCTGTTTTGGGACTTGTTGAGAATATGTCATATTTCGAATGCCCGGATTGTGGAAAGAAGCACAGCATTTTTGGTGAAAGCAAGATTGATGAGCTTGCAGAAAAATACGGCATAGAAGAAGTTGCGAAAATTCCGATAAATCCAAAGCTGGCAGCGGCCTGTGATAAGGGCATGGTGGAACTTTTTGCTGGTGATTGGTTATCAGGTTTAGCAGACGTAATAAGTACAAAATAAATAATGCAGGAAACTGCGTAATTAATTTTTATATAAGGAGGAAAAAATCATGGAACTAAAAGGATCTAAGACAGAAAGAAACTTAATGGAGGCGTTTGCAGGCGAAAGTCAGGCAAGAAATAAGTATACATATTTTGCGTCTGTAGCGAAAAAAGAAGGATATCAGCAGATTGCAGCCATTTTTGAAGAAACCGCAAATAACGAGAAAGAGCATGCTAAATTGTGGTTCAAGGCTCTTGGAGAGTTAGGAGATACAAAACAGAATCTTTTGGCAGCTGCTGAGGGCGAGAATTATGAGTGGACAGATATGTATGACCGATTTGCTAAAGAAGCTGAAGAGGAGGGTTTTACAGAGCTTGCCGCAAAGTTCAGACTTGTTGCAGCTATAGAAAAGACTCATGAAGAACGTTACCGTGCACTTTTGTCCAATGTGGAAATGAATAAAGTGTTTGAAAAGAGCGAGGAAACAATCTGGGAATGCCGCAACTGTGGACACTTGGTAATGGGCAAGAAAGCTCCTGAAATTTGTCCGACTTGTGCACATCCTCAGAGCTATTTTGAGGTTAGAAAAGAAAATTATTAAAAAGATAAAAGCAGATATTTTTAGTTAACCTAAAGATATCTGCTTTTTTTTGGATATTAGTAATCCTCTTTTACGAAAATAATAGGAAACAATCCTGATATTCCCCAGGTGTATGATAGTGTTCCATTTAAGCATGGGAAAAAGTAGATCTTTCCGTCTTCAAAGGAAATCTCATCATTTATAAGAGAGAATATAGAATAAACCTTAATCATTATTTGATTTTGTTTTCGTAGTCTTCAATCATCTTCTTGCTAATGTCACCGTAACGGCAAGAATATTGCTTTCCGTTGCGAATATAAGTGATATCACCTCTGCCACCTGACTTCAGTTTTACCTCTAATCGCATCGTGTTTTCGTTAATCGGG
>SVKH01000062.1 GCA_015068545.1 Oscillospiraceae bacterium | reverse complement strand
AAAACGTCCCTAATAATCATATCCTTACTTACTTGTTTCATTTTCTTTTTCTCCTTCTTGATTAAAATATTTCAAAAACTCTGCTCCGTCTATAACTTCTTTTTCGAGCAAAGCATTTGCAACTGAGTTAAGCCTGCCAATATTTTCGGTAAGAAGCGACTTCGCTTCTTTATATTGACCATTTATAATACTTTCTACTTCCTTATCTATTTGGGAAGCGGTGGTTTCGGAATACTGCTTTGAATGGCCATAGTCCCTGCCCAAAAATACCTCATCAGAGCTATCATAGCATATTGGACCCATAGCATCGCTCATTCCGTACTTTGCCACCATTTCGTGAGCAATTTTTGTGGCACGTTTCAAGTCGGAAGAAGCTCCTGTTGAAATATCCTCCATAACAAGCTCTTCTGCCACTCTACCACCTAAAAGTATGATGATATCCCTGAGCATATCCTTCTTCCCACGATACCATGTATCCTCATCCGGCAGATGCATGGTATAACCGCCTGCACGGCCTCTTGGAATTATGGATACCTGTTGAACAGTTTCGGTTTTGGAAACCAACTTGGTTAAAACTGCGTGACCTGCCTCATGGAAAGCGGTAAGCTTTTTTTCCCTTTCGGTTACTACCTGAGATGCCTTTTCCGGTCCCATCATAACCTTTATATTCGCGTCATCTATATCACGCTGGTCTATTTCGGTCTTATTTCTTCTTGCAGCAAAGATTGCCGCTTCGTTAAGCACATTTTCGAGGTCGGCACCTGTGTACCCCACAGTTGCCTTTGCTACCTTTTCAAGGTCTACGTCCTTTGCAAGGTTTTTGTTCCTTGCATGAACCTTCAGTATCGCTTCTCTTCCCTTTACATCCGGCCTATCCACAACTATCTGACGGTCGAATCTGCCCGGTCTTAAAAGCGCCGGATCTAAAATATCCGGTCTGTTTGTGGCTGCCATTATGATGATGCCTTCGTTTTTATCAAAGCCATCCATTTCCACTAGGAGCTGGTTTAAGGTTTGCTCACGTTCATCGTGACCACCCCCCATACCTGCGCCTCTTTGTCTGCCTACTACATCAATTTCGTCTATAAATATTATGCACGGTCTTGACTTTTTCGCCTGAGCAAACATATCTCTCACACGAGAAGCTCCCACACCTACATAAAGCTCTACAAAGTCCGAACCTGACACCGAGAAAAACGGTACTCCGGCTTCTCCGGCAACGGCTCTTGCAAGCAAGGTTTTTCCTGTACCCGGTGATCCCACCATAAGTACACCCTTTGGGATTCTGGCGCCAAGAGCAATAAACTTTTGTGGATTTTTTAAAAAATCCACAAGCTCGGAAAGCTCTTCCTTTTCCTCATCGGCACCTGCCACATCGGAAAACTTCACTTTTCTGCCATCGTTAGTTTCCAGCTTTGCACGACTGCGGGCAAAGTTTCCTGCACCCTTTCCGCTATTTTGCTGAATCAGTATAAACAGGAAGAATCCCATAAGCAAAAGAGATGTAATCGGCATAGCATAGTCTATCCACGAAACCCGCTTTGGGGCTATACCGTACTGCAAGGCTCCGGAATCTATCATTTCAAGAATTTTATCTCCTACATCCTGCCTTAATACTTCCTTAGATGGAATTTCGCATCTGATTCTTTCCTCGCCGACAATAGCTGTTGCGGTGGTGTCATCTATATACAACTGGGAAACCATTCCGCCGTTTATACATTTTACCAAAGACGAATAATCAGTTTCTATGGTCTTATCAAAAAAATCGGAGATGACCGATACAAGCAGTATTATAATGAGCGCTGTCATCACCCAGCTGAAAAATCCTCGGTTTTTAGTCTGCATTATATTCCTCCACTTCTATTTTGCAAGCAATTTTACCGGACAAAAACCGCTTGTCTGTGCGGTAGCCTACCACCATGACTATGTCCTCGCCTTTACACAGTATAGGCACACTGTCTCTTACGCTACCGGATATTTTTTTATCGGTAAAAAAGTCGGATAGATTTTTCCTTCCATTCATTCCGGAAGGATAGAAAAAGTCCCCGTTTCTTCTTTGCCTTACGGTAAGGTTATCAAGGTCTGTCAGGTAAAAGTCACCCTTACCGTCAGTTTTTTTAATAAGTATATTTTTGCCAATTTGTGGAATTTTTAAAACACCTCCGGGTTCTATGGCATATTCAAAGCTTTCTTTGTCGCCTTTTTTTCTAATGATGAGCCTGCCATATTCCATTTTTGCCAGAACACTTCCGGGAAGATCCAAGCATTTTCCTGTTTTGTTCTTTTCCACAAGCTCCATGATTTTGCTTATATACATACCGGGCAAATTATCCGCTACACCTGTTGATCGCTTGTAATGAAGCTGGCACACTCTGGAGAATACCGGCATGGCAAGCTCCTTCTTCATATCAAAGGTAACCTCGCCTTTGTATGCATCATTTGCAAGGCTTTCCAAAAACAGATTGTCCTCCTTAATCAACTTTGCATTCTGAGTTACTACATCCACAAAATTGCTGTTAAACTCCTTCTCAATAGTAGGAATAATGTCGAGTCTGATTTTGTTTCGGGAGTAAACTGCCTGAAAATTCGTTTTGTCTTCCACATATTCGTATCCCATTTCTGCAGAAAACTTAAGAATTTCATCCTTTTTCAGGTCAAGTATAGGCCGTATGATATTTCCCCTTTTGTACGGAATGCCTGAAAGCCCTTTTAAAGATGCTCCTCTCATAAAGTTAAACACAAGGGTTTCCGCCACGTCATTCTTATTATGAGCTGTGGCTGTTTTGTCGTAGCCAAGCTCCGAAAAAAAACTGTATCTTACGTTTCTTGCATACTGTTCCTCACCCATTTTTGCTTCCTTGGCAAGAGCGCGTATATCTATTTTCTTAAGGTGAAATTCAACACCAAGCTCCCGACACAAATTGCGGGAGAAAGCTTCATCGCGGTCTGCCTCCTCACGAAGCATGTGGTTTACATGGGCAGCACCTACGGTTATGCCATACTTCTCCCTTAACTTACACAGCATTCTTAACAGAAATGCCGAATCTGCTCCACCGGAAAGCGCTACCAAAACTCTGTCGCCCCGTTTTAGCATGGAATGTGTATTTATAGTATTTTCAACAATTTTTAGTAAATCCATCTACTATTCTTCTTCCTTGTGGTAGTCGATGTTTATAAACTTTGTGTACTGACCTTTCCATCCGAGCTTAAACATACCTGTTTCGCCGGCTCTGTGCTTTGCCAGTATTACCTCCGCAAGGCCTTTATCCTCAGTTTCCTTATTGTAGTACTCGTCTCTGTAAAGGAAAATAACCATATCCGCATCCTGCTCGATGGCACCGGATTCACGAATATCCGAAAGCATAGGTCTTTTGTCCTGACGGCTTTCGCTGGCACGGGAAAGCTGGGAAAGAGCCACAACCGGAACGCCAAGTTCCTTTGCCATGATCTTTAATGAACGGGAAATATCGGAAATTTCCTGCTGTCTGGATTCGTTTCTGCCTGAACCTTGCATAAGTTGAAGGTAGTCTATAACCACCATCGCAAGACCTCTGGTCTGCTTTAGTCTTTGGCATTTTGCTCTTATTTCTGATACAGTCACTACTGATGAGTCATCTATATAAAGAGGTGCTGAAGCAATTTTATCCAGAACTTTTCCAAGTCTTGCCCAGTCTTCACCCTCCATTTTACCTGTAATGAGCTTGGATGAATCTATATATGCTTGAGAGCAAAGAATACGCTTTAGCACTGCTTCCTTTGGCATTTCCAAGTTAAACACAGCTACGGTTTTACCCTCGGAAATTGCAACGTGTTCGGCGATATTTACTGCGAAACTGGACTTACCCATACCCGGACGCCCTGCAATTAGGATAAATTCTCCACCATGGAATCCGCCACACCTTCTGTTTAGCTCGTCAAATCCGGTAGGTACGCCGGTAAGCTTATTAGGATTTGAGGAATTTTCCACCATTTCCTGATAAGCTTCCATAATAATATCACTTACCGGTACAATCTCTCCTTTACCCTGCTCCGAAACTACGTCAATTATCATTTGAGTAGCACGTTCTAAAACTGTTTCGGTTTCGGTATCCTGAGCTACTGCTATACTGTTTATTGCTGTTGCAGTTTTAGAAAGTCTCCTGAGTACAGATTTTTCCCTTATAATCTTAGCATAGTATACCACATTTTCCGTAGTGGTAATACTCATCATAAGCGATGTGAGGTATGCTACTCCGCCTACTGCATCTAATTTATCGTATCTTGTGAGCCTGTCACTGACAGTCACCACGTCAACAGGAGTATTCTCATTAAACAGCTCCATACTTATAGCATAGATTTCTCTGTTTGCATCAAAGTAAAAATCGTCTGCCTTAACTATCTCCGCAGATGCCGCCAAAGCCTTGTTGTCCTGCATTATACAGCCGATAACCGCTTTTTCCGCTTCAAGACTATGAGGTAACTCATAATCTCCTACATTAGTATCTGCCATTAGCTTTTTCTTCCTCTCGTATTATTGTCCTTTGACCTCTACCTTCAATTTACCTACAACTCCTTGGTGGATCTTAACTTCTACTGTGGTAACACCAAGAGTCTTTATACCGTCCGGCATAACAAACTTTTTCTTATCAAGCTTGATGTGATGTTGCATTTTCAAAGCTTCTGCAACATCCTTGGATGTAATAGAACCAAACAGCTTGCCGTTTTCTCCTGCCTTTGCAGAAAGAACCACAGTAATACTCTCCATCTTTTCCTTTTGGGCGTTAGCTTCCTCAAGCGCTACCTTTTGATGATATGCCTCAGATTCGTTTTTACCGTTCATAATGTTTATGTTGGCATTTGTTGCTTCCTTTGCCAGTTTTTTAGGCAAAAGATAGTTTCTTGCGTATCCGTCTGATACCTCAACAAGCTGTCCCTTTTTGCCCTGTCCTTTTATATCTTGATTTAAAATAACCTTCAAATGTATCAGTCCTTTCTGTTTTCTTCCATATACTTTTTAATTGCATTTTCTACCGTTTCCATTGCCTGCTGAGGTTGCTTTTCGGAAAGCTTTGCTCCAGCCACTGTGGAATGTCCTCCACCGCCAAACATTTCTGTAATTTCCTGCACGTTTATGTCGCCCAAGGACCTTGCAGATACGCATATGCCGCCTTCACTCGGATAAAGTACAAATGCCGCCTTTATCCCGGCAAGGTTCAGCATCTCATCAGCTGTCTGCGAAGCCATAACTCTTATGTTGGGATATGCCTCTGCTGCCTGAGAAACAAGTATGCCGTCATACATCATCTTTGCAGATTTTATCAATTCTGCTCTGTGGATGTAATCCTCCATGCTTATGTTGAAAAGGTGTCTGGTTTCGGATGTATTTATACCAAATCTTCTTAGGTATGATGCCGCCTCAAATGTACGCACTCCTGTTTTTACAGTGAAGTTTTTGGTGTCTATCACCATTCCCACATAAAGTGCCTTTGCCTCAAAGGTAGACATCTTCTTTGCTTCATCTATATATTGCAGTATTTCCGTTGCCATTTCACAGGTTGAAGACGCATACGGCTCGTGGTACATAAGTGAAATATTGGTAAGGAATTCTGTACTCTTTCGGTGATGGTCTATCAATACTACTTTAGTGGTCTTTTCCACCAGTCCCGGTGCCGGTAACATAGACGGTCTATGAGTGTCCAGTATGACCAAAAGGGTATTCATTGTTATGATTTCTTCCGCTTCATCCGGAGTGATTAGCATAGAATCATATGCCTCTATTTCCCGAACTTCTGCCTCCAGTTCTGCCACAGCAGGTGATGGATCCATTACAATATACGGTTTTTTGCCCAAAGCTCTTACCGCACCCTGAAGTCCTACTGCAGAACCGAATGAATCGTAATCCGCATTTGCGTGTCCCATAAAGATTACCTTGTCGGAATTTTCTACAAAGTCCTTAAATGCCAGCGCAAAAGCTCTCGTCTTTACTCTTGTACTCTTTTCGTAGTCTTTGGTTATGCCGCCATAGAAGTTATACTGGGTAGGATCCTTTACAGCGGCTTGATCTCCACCTCTTCCCAAGGCCATGTCAAGAGCTCCTCTTGCAAACTCTTCGTTTTCCAGTATGCTGCCGCCTACTCCAACTCCTATACTTAAGGATATAGGCATTTTTGTTTCCTCGCCAATGCCTCGCACCTTTGCTAGTACATCAAACTTTTTCTGTATATATTCCTTCAGCCATTTGTGCTCGAAAAGCACGATGTATCGGTCTCTTTCCGTCTTTTTAATTACACCTTTGCTCTCCTGCACCCATGCGCTAATGTATTTATTTATCGCCGCCATAGTCTGCTGGAACTGGGAATCATCCATTTTTTGAATCAATTCCTCGTAGTTATCTATACTGATAATAGCCATGTCGATTTTATCTTCGTCATACCGCTTTCTCAACGTCTCTATTTCCGTTTTATCTATAAAGTATAAAAGTACCGTATATTCCGGCTTTTCCGAAGTAGAATCCGCCGACTTAATAATATCGCCTACCACGTTGTATTTGTGGCCCTTGTAGCCTGCATAGGTGTATATAGAGCCGTTAGACTTTAGTATTTCGGACCACTTTAAGTCCGGCATAACATCGCTTATTACAATATTATACAAATCATTAGAGCCCAGCATTTCGGAAAACAGGTCATTGTACCAGCTTATCTGTCCGTTTATCTGCAACACCGCCATAGGAAGCGGAAATTTGCTGATGGCATCGCTGGACATTCCTTCCTTTCGGGATGTGACCATTTTTACATATTCAGAAAAACTCTTCTTGCTTCTGCTATTGTACACAAATGCGTAAACAGCAAGGAATACTGAAGCACCAATCTGTGCCCAACCCTGAACCAGACTGCCGTCATAGAGGGAATACCCTCCCATAATAACAAGAACTGTAATGGCTATAGAAATGCCGATGATTTCTGCGTTGGCGCCATATCTCTTTTTCATAATATCTCCTTTTATAGCATATCTTACGATACTAATCCCATTTTACTATTATAGCATTTTATCACATTTGTTTCCATTAGTCAATAGCTATAAATATGTTGTTATGCTTATCTGCGCAATCATCAAATCCACTGATGTTTTCCTGCAAATAATTGTTGTTTTTATTTATATTATATGTTATAATATGGATTGGTGGGAATTTGCCGAAGAGGCTATACAGTTTTCCCATGAAAGGACGTAAAACTATGGATATAAAAAAGAATGCCAGCTTTACCGTTGACCATACCAAATTTGCTGAAGGTCTGTACATTTCCCGCATTGACGATGACATCACCACCTACGATATGCGCACAAGACAGCCAAATTCCGGCAATTATATGGACAATGTTACTATGCACACTTTTGAGCATATGTTCTCTACATATATCAGAAATTCTGCTCTTGATGTAATATACTTCGGGCCAATGGGATGCCAGACAGGCTTTTACCTTTTAGTAAGAAATGCCGACGACAATATAGTTCTTAGCGAGATTATCTCTGCCTGTGAAAAAATTGTTTCCCATGAAGGTGAAGTTTTCGGTGCATCGGAAATTGAGTGCGGTAATTACAAAAGTCTTGACCTTGCCACAGCAAAAACCGAGGCTAAACTATACCTAAACGTTTTGAAAACAAAACTTTCAGATTTTAAATATTATTAAGGAGTTTAATTATGGAATACAAAGTTACGCTTAACAATAAAGAATACGGACTTCCAATTATAGAAATTAAGTCAGGATTGTCCATAGCCGTTTTTGATATGCTATCCTCTGAAAAGCTTTCTGAGGATGCTTGCATAGCATTATACGACAAACTAAAGGCATCAAATGTGGATCTTTCCTCTGTGGATACCGTTATCTCTGCAGAAACCAAGGGCGTTATACTAGCTTACTGGTTTGCCAAAAAGCTGGACTGCAACATGGTTATATTAAGAAAGGAGCAGAAAATCTATCACAAAGAGGTTACAAAGGGTGCCGTGAACACATACACCACAAAAGACGAGCATTTTCTGCACCTTGATAACAACCAGATCCCAAAGCTTGAGGGCAAAAATGTACTTATTATGGATGATGTTGTGTCCACCGGCTCATCCCTTGTGGCAATTGAGTCAATCCTGTCACAGGTAGGTGCAAATATAGTTGGCAAGGCTTTTGTCTTTGCCGAAGGTGATGCTGCAAAGCGAGATGATATCGTATTTGCAGAAGCACTACCTCTTTTATAATAGGAGGCTAGCGGCATGATAGGAATTATAGGCGCAATGGATATAGAGGTGGAAAATATAAAGGCATTATTGTCCGATATCACTACCGAAACAGTAAGCGGAGTTGACTTTGTAAAGGGCAAGTTCGGTCAAAAGGACGTTGTCGTTGCAAAATGTGGTGTAGGAAAAGTTTTTTCCGCTTTATGCACCGAAGCAATGATTTTAAAATACAAACCTAAGGTTATTATCAATGTGGGAGTGGCAGGCTGCCTTACTCCTGAACTCAAAATAGGAGATATCGTCATAGCAGACAAGGTGGTTCAGCATGATATGGACACCTCTCCTCTTGGCGATCCCATCGGGATGCTTTCCGATATAAATATCGTGCACATCCCCACAGATAAAGATGTAACTGCACTTTTGGAAGAAAGCGTTAAATCGGCAGGCTTTGACTTTAGAACAGGCACAATAGCCTCCGGCGACCAATTTATTGCTGATAAAGAAAAGAAGGACTTTATAAAGTCCAATTTCGGTGCAATTTCCTGCGAAATGGAAGGCGGAAGTATAGGTCATGTGTGTTATGTAAACAATGTACCATTTGCTGTACTTCGCGCCATGAGTGACGGTGCAGATGACGGCGCAAATATGGATTTCCCTACTTTCTGCAAAATGGCAGCGGAAAACGAAATTTCGGTAATTAAGAATTTTTTATCACGCATATAGGAGACAGCAATGGACTACACAGAAAAAACAGTATCTTCAAGAGAAATATATAACGGAAGAATAATTCATGTAAAAGAGGACACAGTTCAACTTCCCGATGGAAAGCTTGCCGGCAGAGAGCTTGTAATACACCATGGCGGTGTAG
>SVKH01000061.1 GCA_015068545.1 Oscillospiraceae bacterium | reverse complement strand
ATATAAGGAATTATACTTCATATAGAGTGCTCTTGGGCCTACCAAAGACACGTTGCCACACACCACATTCCACAACGACGGTAACTCATCTAAGGACGTACTGCGAAGTATCTTGCCAAAGTGTCCCAGTCTTACCTCATCCGGCAACAGATTTCCATCAGCATCCACTTCATCCGACATAGAGCGAAACTTATACATCCTAAAAGCTTTTCCGCCTCTACCTGAACGTTCCTGACAAAATATCACAGGTGAACCCAGCTTTATCCTTACAATTAGTGCAGTTACAGCTATTATAGGACTTAGCAGTATCAATGCGACAGTTGCGATACATATATCCTGAGGAACCTTTATGTATTTTTCGTATAACCCTTTTTTATGTATTTCGGTCATATGTACCTCATTCAAAACAACTTTTTATAATTTCTATGACAATTTCCTGCTCATTTTCCGTCATTTTATTATCACTTGGCAGGCAAAGACCTCTTCTGAAAAGGTCCGAACTCACGCCTTCTTCTCCTTTTGCTTCACCTTGTGCTGTTACAAAGCTGTACTTTTCAAAAACAGGTTGCATATGCATAGGCTTCCACAAAGGTCTTGCCTCTATATTATATTTTTCAAGGGTTTCATGAATTTCGTCCGGACAGGATTTTCCCTTTTGCGTAACATAGCAGGTTTGGGTATCCCCTCTTTCCTGCTTGCACATTGAATCATTATCTATTAAAATACATGATAGCCAGAAGTTAGGCTCCATTTCATCAGCATTATATGGGTTCATTACCACATCCAACCCTGAAAGTCCGTCCTTGTACCTTGTGTATATCGCCTTCTTTTGCGCTATATGCTCCTCAAGATAAGGCAGCTGTCCGCGCACAACTCCGGCTACTACATTACTCATTCTGTAATTGTGTCCGATCTCTTCGTGCTGATACCACGGAGCTTTTTCTCTGCTTTGAGTAGACCACTTTCTTGCCTTTTCGGCAGTTTGCACATCATCTGTCAACAGCATTCCGCCCGCTGAGCCTGTAATAATTTTATTTCCATTAAAGGAAATTGCGTTAATATCGCCCAAAGTCCCTGTCTCTCTTCCTTTATAGGTAGCTCCAAAGGACTCGGCAGCATCTTCAATTATAATTGCATTATGCTTTTTTGCAATAGCGCAGATTTCGTCATATTTTGCAGGAGTTCCATACAGATTTACAACCACAATCACTTTGGTATCAGGGTACAATTCAAATGCTTTTTCCAAAGCAACCGGATCCATATTCCAGGTTTCGTATTCAGAATCTATAAAAACAGGGGTAGCTTTTTCGTAACGGATGGTATTTACGGTTGCGCTAAAGGTCAGGTCACTGCAGAATACAGTATCTCCCTGCTTAACACCGGCTAACTTGATAGCAAGATGCAGTGCTGCTGTACCGGAAGATAGCGGTACTGCTCCTTTACAATTGAACTTTTCGCATATTGCTTTTTCAATCCCAACCAGATTTGACCCTTCGGTGGACATCCAGTTGGTTTCGTATGCCTCCATAACATATTTCAGCTCGTCACCGTGCATAGTTGGCGTTGACAGCCATACCCTGTTTTCAAATTTCTCAAATTCCATCTCTATAACCCCTGTCTTATAGCTCACTGCTGTTTAAATTTTCTATTATGGCAAAATCCTTTATCTTAACTTCTATTTGAATAATCTACTGTATTTTTTCCAGTCATAATATGGGTTTTTATTTGCATGATGAATATCACTTCCCAGATACTTTGCGTACCCGTTTTTAACCCACCTTGTGTATCTTCCCTTGCGGAACAATCCTTTAAAAGCATCAATATTAAGCTGAAGGTCAATTCCGTTTTGAATAAACCATGCAATACTCTCCTTTGGATACCTGTCTGCATGAGCAATTACAATAGTCAAGTCATCACGCATACACAGGTTTTCAGTGGTTTCCATCACGCCTCTACTCCAATTCATGAAAGGCATTTCCAAAAGAAGGATATTCGTTCCTTCAAGGCAAAGCTTTTCTATTCCTTTCATGGTTTCAAGACCATCGCAAACCAGAACTTCAGCTCCCGGAATTATCTCCGGATCATCACTTTTTAACACCTTTTTAAGGTTATCAAAACACTTCTTGCGTTTTTCCAAGAAGTCTTCACATGACTGCGCATGAGGATAAAAATGTGAGGTAGCGCATATAGTTTTAATTCCTGCCGCCTTAGCCATATCCAGTTGCTTTCTCGATGTTGTTATACTTCCTGAGCCATGGTCCATTCCCGGCAGTATGTGCGCATGAAAATCAACCGTATCTCTGTTTTTCATATCTTTTTCTCTTCGTTTTCACTACTATAATAACTGTACGAATCGTCATATTGATAGCCCTTACCGTACTTATAGCCATACTTGTAGCCATAGCGGTAACCATAACGGTAACCGTAGCGGTAGCCATAGCGGTAGGAGTATCTGCCATAACCCTTACCGGATTTAAAATCAATCTGGTTAAGGACAACTCCACATACATTTGCACCAGCTTCTTCCATCAGTCTTATGGATAGTTGAAGCTCGTCACGCATGGTAAATCCCGCTTTGCTGACTATTACAACACCATCTACCAAAGGTGCCACAATCTGCGCATCAACAACCGTATTTACCGGAGGAGTATCTATAAATATGTAATCAAATTTATCGTATAGTTGGTTTAAAAGTGCCTTCATACTTTCCGAGCTAAGCATCTCAGTTGGGTTTGAAGGGATTCTGTTACAACCACAGATATAAAGCGGCAAATCTCCCTCTACCTTGCCCAGTTCGCATCTACCGATATTTGCAAGGTGCTCTGCTATACCGTTTTCTATCTCCATTTTCCATAGCTTTTTCTGCATAGGCTTACGCATATCACAGTCTATGATAAGAGTCTTTTTGCCAAGCATAGCAAAGCTGATTGCGATGTTCGCGGTAGCAACACTCTTTCCCTCTGCAGAATTTGAGCTTGTGATCAAAAATGACTTACATGGCATCGCCTTATCCTTACACATACAAAAGGTAAGACTTGTTCTCAATTTTAAATATGCTTCCTTTACTGCAAATGCTGTATTCTGCGTCAACAAAAGCTTACGACTTTCCTTGACGTCATGAAGTTTTTTAGTTTTTTTCATGTCATATCACCTCTCTCTTCTTAACAGAATGATATGAGTCTTCCGCATTCTCATCAATAATACATTTTGGCAACTGCCCTATAACCGTAACATTTATTGCGTCTTCTATATCCTCTACACAATATATGCGATGGTCAGAGAACTTTATAATTACAAGTACAATGGCACATAAAACAGCACCCATTATAAATCCTATGACAGTATCTCTTTCAACATTCGGAGAAGATGGCGACTTCGGCATAATAGCATGGTCAACCACATAAGCAGTACCCCAGTTGGTAAGCTTTTTAATCATTTCAGGTCCTACCCATTCGTATGTACGGGCTATGGAGTATGCCATAGACGGCACCTCGTGAGTTACCTTTATTTCCAGAATTTGTGTGTTTGAAATAGATGTGATGGATACCATGCGCTTTAGGGCATCTCTTGAGATAACATCACTTCCAAAAGCTTCTGAAACAGCCTCCCTTACAGAGTTAGATGAAAGAATTACTCTGTATGTTTCCGCCAGAGATTCTGCCGCACTGATATCGTTGGAACTGATATTATCCGATATAACACCTTCACGTCGGTTTTCAACGTTAAGGGTGATTGATGCCTGATACTTTGGCGCAATCATAAACGTAGTAACCAAAAACACTACAAGTCCTACTAATATTCCCGAGAAAACAAACCAGTACCACTTTGAAAGGAAGTATATCACAAGCTCCCATAAGTCTATTTCCAAAGCACCTTTGTTATCCTCTTTTATGTAATTACCGTCAAGTTTCATTTCTTTGTTGTCCATACTGCTACCTACCATTATAAAAAATGATTATATCCTTCCCTTAATATGCTTCTCAACAATAAGAACATTGCACACATTTATCCTATTGAATCATAAATACATTATTTTAATTATATAACTATCACTTCTAAATGTCAAGGGTTTTACACCAACAATTCCACAGCTTTCCCCAATATTATACGGGGTTTTCCACATTTTTCATTTCATATAACACGCAATTTTTACATCCCAATGCTATATATTTGAATTTGTGAAAAATTTTCCACGTTATTGGATTTTTAGTATTGAAAAAAAGCAGAAAATCTGTTATAATATTCCGGCAATAAACATTGGAGGTGTAAAAGTGCTGTTTACAGAATACGAATTGTGGCCACCGGAGGAGCTGGATATATTTGAGCTTGAGAACGTTCCAGACTTCATAGCAAAAGCGGCAGAAGCAGACGGATCTAAATATTTAAACTACGATTGGCAATTCCTGACAGCAGAAATGTATACAGAACTGGGCGGTCAGAAATACCGTGATATTACAAAAAAACGACGTCAGGTTCTTTCCACACTTGCTCTTTGCGAGCATCTGGAAAAGAAAGGCAGATTTATAACCGATATCGTAAACGGTATATGGGCTATTTGTGAGGAAAGTACATGGAGTATGCCTGACGGAAACGGGTATCTTCGTGATATAAACAATCCCAGATTCGACACTCATACAGCAAAAACCGCACAGCTTCTTGCAACCTGCCACAACCTTTTCCGCAAGGAGCTTCCGCTTGCAGTAAAAAAACGTATCACCTACGAAGTGGAAAAAAGATGTACTCATACCTTCCTTGAATCTAAATTGCATACTCCGGAAAAAACAGCAGCGGCACTTATGGCATGCCTTTTTACCGAAACAAAGGAAGAAAAACGCAGAGTAATAACAGACCGATCACTGGAGCTTTTGGATTTCTTTCTGGAGCAATTTACCTCGGACAGCTTCAAGGCAAAAAATGAGCTAAACCTATATACCTGGTCTGCATATATTTTTGACATATTAGAAATTCTTTACTGCGCAACCGATAATAAGCTATCGGTTTTCGGTGGTGAAGAAATTATGAAGGTGGCAAAGACCATATACAAGTCGTATTTGGGAAATGGCGGATTCTCCGAAAAATCCACCGAAAAAGACGGTGCCAGAATTTACCTTTTTGGCAAAAGAATGGACTTTAAGAAGCTGATGGACTTTGGTGCAAGTGAATATGTAAAGGAAGAAGACAAGCTTCTTTCTCAAAGCTCGAATCTATTCCATAAGCTATATTCCATAAAGCACGCAGCAGAAATTTTGACCTACGGCGACAACTTTGATGCAGAAGAATCCGGCTATATAGACAGCATGGATCTTTTCATCAAGAAAACTAAGGACTTTTCGGTGGCTGTAAAGGGTGGTTCTGCATATGCCGGCAACTTTATGGTATATCTCGAAAATGAGCCTTATGTAATAGACCTTGAAAAATCTCATAATCTGCCTATTATAAACGGCTATTCACAGTTTACCAATACAAAAAAAGCCACCTGCATAAAGCTGGAAAACGGAATCAAAATAGACCTTAGCGAAACTTACCCAAAGGATTCCGGCGTTATCAGTTGGGTGCGTACTGTGGAAGCAGAAGAAGACTATGTTATAGTAACCGAAGATTATCAGCTTGAGCGAAATGATGAAGTAAAGCTAATACTACTGATGAAAAACAAACCCATCCTGTCCGAAGACCGCATCATATCCGGCAATGCACGAATATTATGGGACGGTAATCTGGCACTCAGAGTTGAGCTGGTAAAATCTAAAACATACGGCTATATATACCGTCTGGTTTTTTATGTAAAAAGCGAAGAACCAAGCGGTACTATTCGTCTGGCATTTAAAGTCTGAAAACAGCATAATTAAAGAGGAATTCGCAAAAAGACGAATTCCTCTTTTGATTTTACGCACTAAATCTCAACCGCTGCCAAAAATTCATAAACCTGTTTTCTATTGGTTCTGCGATTTTCCAGTCAATAATCATTGTTTTTT
Organism: Oscillospiraceae bacterium; assembly: GCA_015068545.1. Classification (GTDB taxonomy): domain Bacteria; phylum Bacillota; class Clostridia; order UBA1381; family UBA1381; genus UBA1738. Next base: position 3,205 of record SVKH01000061.1, on the reverse strand, counting down.
TCATAGCTATACCTTTTTGATGATCTTTATGCCTTCGCTAATTGCATCAAACGCATTTTTCCATTGTAACATGAATCACTCCTGCCTCCATATACTCGCCGGAAACAGCTTCAAACCCTAATTTTTTGTAAAAGTCCATTGCTTGTTTTTGAGAATGAACACATATTTTTTTACAGTTTAAGCGGGCTTTCACTTCTTCAATACTATTTTGCACAAGTTCTGTTCCTATGCCTTTTCCGTGTTCCAAGGTCAGTACTCTTCCAAATGTCACCGAATCCTCCCCTGATGCAAAAGCTCGCAGATATGCAGTAACTCTGCTTCCGTCAGTAAAAAAGCAGTGTATGCTTTCTCGGTCCTTATCGTCCAAATCCTGACAGATTATCCCCTGTTCAAGCAGAAAAACCGTCGCCCTTGATTTCATAATTTCGTATAACTCATCTACCGAAAGTCCGTAAAATGTTTTTGCTATAAATTCCATTTTATCTCCTTGCTTCTTAAAAATTAATTACATACCACGCTGAGCTTCATTATATCATCTCGGTCTATGTCAGCATCCAGATAGAATCTGTAATCTATATGCCCATTTCCCTTTCCCTGAGATACCTTGACTATCCTCTGTTCTTGATCATTGATGTAGATTTTGATATACTCGTTTGCCTTGTCAGCATTTTCTCGTATTTCTTCACCGTCATATCTTTCCGTTACTGTTTGATGCAAAATATTCTTCAGCCCCTCTGTCTGAAACAGTGTTCGCTGATAAAGAGAAAATCCAAAGCTAATACCCTCATGCCAGTCATAGTAAATCCTTATATAATCCAGATAATCAAGATTTTCTCCCTCCGACGTCCAACCTTCAGGTGTTTTTTGCCAATTTAGTGCAAATGAGTCTATCTGATGCTGTAAATCACTTTCTCTGTTTGTTTCGTGCAAATCAATCATCCAGCTTTCCACATAGTCATAGCATATTTTTCTTTCCTCAGGATGCCACACAACTTCTCCGTAACACATAAGTTCATCAATAAAAATTATAGTTTCACCACCTATGTTAAATGCAGGTACAAGTGCACCATTTACATAAGTTTTTATATCTGTATCGTAAATCCTTCTGTTTTTTGAACCGATAGGCGCTGTCAAAACCTCGGGAGCATACTTTGATGTGATTCGATTGTTTAGCCTGATTACTTCAAGAGTTCTGGTGTCATCATCATAGTACACACCGAATCCATACCCAGTCAAGTCCTCTGCTACAATGCCTGTAAATCCGTCAATATTAAATGAACGTATAGGTGCTCCGTTTATATATGCGCAAATATCAGTATGAAGCGTATATTTTGAATTATCTGCACTTACCATACTGCCTGACATACATATTATAAGCAAAGTGGCTAATGTTAAAATCAGTGATTTTCTCATACAGTTTCCCTCCTTAAACTATTTCCGGCTATTTAATACTCACCTTCTGCCGCATCCATTACACATATCCAAGTAATCCTCTTACCGATACTTCTCCGGAATTTACCGGAAATCTTTTCCCATCTTTTTCCACAACAAGTTCACCATTTTCTGTGACATCCACAGCTCTTGCAACTATACTTTCTTCTCCTTTTTTTATACAAACTTCCCTTCTTAAAGTTGCACATACACGCATATACTCACGACGAATTTTGGCAAAATCTCCCGACAAAAACTCATCGTAAATCTGCCAGAATTCCGAAAGAATATTGTTTACAACAGCTTCTCTGGACCACTTCTTACCTGTTTCCAGATAAAGAGATGTTGCCTTTCTGATAAGATCTATATTAAATGTTTCGGTGTTTACATTTACCCCTATTCCCACTACTACATAATTAACTCTGTCTATCTCGGCAGACATTTCGGTAAGCACTCCTGCTACCTTTCTTGAACCTAACAGAACATCATTTGGCCACTTTATAGTGGAAGTTCCTATGGCTCGCTGGACAGCCAATCCTGCAACCAAGGTTAGGGCAGACACCTTTGCTGGCGGAATATTCGGCTTAAGATATATACTCATAAATACACCTGTGCCCTTGGGTGATGACCATTTTCTGCCCAGTCTGCCTCTGCCTTCCGTCTGGGTTTCTGCCAGAAAAACACTTCGGTCCGGCACGTTTTCTGCTACTTTTGCCTCATAATTTGTGGAGGATGTTTTTTCAAAAAAGTAAAGCTGTCCGCCAGATGCAATATTCACCTTTTCCGGATTTATCTTATCAGGTGCATATTCAATTTTATAACCCTTGCTTGGTACAGAGACTATGGAATATCCCATTTTTTTCAAGCTGTTTATATGCTTCCATACAGCACTTCGGGATATCCCCAGCTTTCGTGAAACTTCCTCTCCCGATAAAAATTCCCTGCTACTTTCTAGCAATTCTAATACTTTATACTTCATAAACTTCTCTTTATGCTCCCATATAAAAATCTTTTTTGCACCCTTGTAATTTACGGTCACAGTTCGCGATTTCTAGATACTTGCAATATCCTTTCATATCCTATCGACAAATTGGTAAAAAAACAAAAACTGTTCTTTCTTGTATTCTATCACATTTTTCCGCATTACACAACAGTAATTTTGATAGAATAAAACTGTTTAAATTCTATCACGTGACTAAGGTTGCTACGCAAAATACTGGCAGAAAACAAATTAGATTTTATACGCATATGTAAATAACTAGCCACCAGTAACGTACTCTTATATAAAAAAGGAAAATCAAGAAAATGAGCAAGCAAATTTTGATTTTGGGCATAAGAAAACACCTGATATTTAACACTAATGGTTCAAATATCAGGTGTTATTCATTTGGCAATACAGAGCAATATAGATGCAACAGTGCCGAGGGCATACTCGTAAGAAGGTGGTAGCGACAGCGAGCCGTCGTGAGTGCGAATGCATTCGAACAGGTAAGCCGAGCGTGCCTTTATACGAAAAAGGAAGAGCAGCGAAATGAGCGAACTCTGATTTTTGTATAAAAAAATCAGAGCAAGCGATATATAGCTTGCTCTGACGTGGAAGAACCGAATGGTTTAGATGCCACTTTGTTTCAGTGAAATATCAACTTTGTTGATGTGAAATAATTTCTGTAGAAATTGTGAAATAGAAAACTATCATTTTCTGTGAAATGAAATAAATCCACACGCCGCAAGGCGTATTTCACATTGCGAAGCAATATTTCACGCCCGAAGGGTA
>SVKH01000060.1 GCA_015068545.1 Oscillospiraceae bacterium | reverse complement strand
AGTACAAAAATAAGGACTTTATCTTTATGTGGGTATTTTCAAAAAACATTGTTATTCTCTGTTTTTCACGAGCTGGGAATGTCAACTACAACATTCTTCTGATAGGCTCACCCGGTACTGGAAAAACGATGCTTGCGCAAAGAATGCCTTCTATACTTCCTGATTTGTCTTTTGATGAGGCGCTTGAAGTGTCCAAGATTCATTCGATAGCAGGAGCATTGCCGCAGGATAAACCGCTTATCACGCAAAGACCTTTCAGAAATCCGCATCATACTATATCTGCAGTGGGCTTGTCCGGAGGCGGAACTATTCCAAGGCCGGGAGAGTTATCACTTTCCCATAATGGTGTTTTGTTTTTGGATGAGCTTCCGGAATTTAAACGAGAGGTGCTTGAGGTAATGCGTCAGCCGTTGGAGGACGGAAGTGTGACTATTTCAAGGGTAAATGCAAGCCTTACATATCCTTGTAATCTGATGCTGATAGCAAGCATGAACCCGTGCAAATGCGGGTACATGGGAGATTCCAGGAGAAAGTGTACTTGTACCTCAGCACAGATAAATCAGTATCATTCCCGTATTTCAGGACCGCTTCTTGACAGAATAGACATACAGATAGAGGTGGCAAACGTGAATTATGATGACCTTTCTAAGGTGGAAAAGTCAGAAAGCTCGGTGGAAATTAAAAAGCGGGTGAATGAAGCAAGAGCAATTCAGCTGGAAAGATATAAAAACTATGGTATATATTCAAATTCTCAGCTTAGTGCAGGGTTGATAATGGAATTTTGTCAATTAGGCACAGCGGAAAATGATATGCTGAAAATGGCATTTGACCGATTGGGAATGTCTGCTCGTGCACATTCGCGTATACTTAAAGTGGCAAGAACCATAGCGGATATTGAAGGAAAGAAATCAATAGAGAAAGCTCACATTGCCGAAGCAATCCAATACCGCAGTCTAGACAGAAAGTTCTTTAGAAGATAGAAAATGCAAGTAAATATCGGCACACAATCCCATCTGCCTATGCAGGTGGGATTTTTATATCTAAACTATCTAGAAAGGGGACGTAGCACTTTTTAACTATTCAAAAAGTGCTACGTCCCCTTTTTGAATAGTATTTTGTAAAATGTCGGGATTAAAAAAGCAAGTTCGTGATGAACTTGCTTTTTGGTTATCTTTTTATTTTCTTTGTAGTTGTTTTTTCAAATTCTGCTGCGCGGAACTTGATTTTTCTTATCTGTTTGTATGATGCGATAGAGCTGTTCAATTTGTCCTTGATTTCTGCTGTAATGGCATCCTTTTTAGTCATATCCTCGGCATAGATTTCTGCTGTGATATAGTCATTTTCAGCGTATACCAGAACCTCTGTTACACCGTCAATCTTTCCTATTAAATATTCAAGCTCTTCAGGGTAAACATTCTTTCCGTTATTCAGAATGATAAGGTTCTTTTTTCTGCCTGTAATGAATACAAAACCGTCTTCATCTACTTTACCTAGGTCTCCGGTATTGAACCATCCGTCTACAAAAGCCTCGGCATTAGCTTCCGGATTATTGTAGTAGCCCATCATGACGATGTCGCCCTTAACGCAAAGTTCACCTTCGCCATCCTCATTGTTATTGATTGTTTTAACTTGAACCATCTTAATTGGCATACCCACGCTTCCGGATTTGTTTCCGTGGTATTTGCTGAGGGAAACAATAGGAGAACATTCGGTGATACCGTAGCCGTTAATTATTTTAACGCCAATGTCGTCAAAGCCTTTTATAAGCTCGTCAGATATTGGGGCACCACCGGTGATAAGCATTTCCAAGTTACCGCCAAAAGCATCAATTACAGATTTGAAAAGTGTTTTTCTCATATCTATGCCCACTTTTCTCATAGCATTACTTGTTTTAATAAGAGCTTTTAGAGCTTTGTCTTTGCCGGATTTTTTAGCATTTTTCCAAATACCTTTGTAAAAGCTTTCAACAAACAGCGGCACTACGGAAACATGTCCGGGCTTAGCCTCCTTGATGTCGCGTAGCACATATTTTAGGTTGTCGTTGATAAAGACTGAGAATCCGCACATAAGCTGACAAAGAACGCTAGCCATCATGCCGAATGTGTGATGTAGTGGTAGCACACAGACTGTTCCCTGTGGGAACCACATAGATTCGATGGAAAGAATCATGTCGGAAATCAGGTTTCGCTGTGACAGCATAACACCTTTTGGATTGCCGGTAGTACCGGAGGTGTATATAATAGTACAAACATCTTCCACATCTATTTCATTTTCCATAATTCCGCATTGGGAAACCTGACCTGCACCTGTCTCAATGGCAGATGACATATCTGTCATGCACAATTTGTGTTTAACTTTGTCGCAAGCGATTTCTGCCAGTGCGGATTTCTTTGCTGAATATACAAGCATTTCGCTACCGCTTGCTGTTAGCAGTACATTTGCTTCCTCAGGTTTTAGCTCTTTGTCAAGAGGAACAATTGTATTTCCGCCAACGGCAGAAGCTAAATATGTAACAATCCATTCATAGCTGTTTTCGCCACACACAGCAATTTTGGCATTTTTTAAGCCCAAGCTGTAGAAGTAGCTGCCCAGCGCGAAGACGTCACGTTTAAATCTTGCGTATGTAACTGATACCTTTGTTCCGTCACGGAAATATTCAAAGGCGGTATCTTCGGCATATTTCTCGCCAAGATGGGCAATCATTTCTTTAAAGTCTCTTACATGCTTTATTTTGTAAAATTCGTGCTTCATAAAATCCTCCATAGATTACTCTTCTCCGGACATTTTGGCTGCTTGGTCGGCTGTGATAAGTGCGTCGATCAGTTCGTCAAGATTTCCGTTCATAATTTGCTCTAGTTTATACAATGTGAGGTTAATTCTGTGGTCGGTTACTCTGCTTTGAGGGAAATTGTAGGTGCGAATACGTTCGCTTCTGTCTCCGGAACCAACCTGAGATTTTCTTTCGCCTGCTATTTGTGCGTGCCTTTGAGCTTCCATTTCCTCGTAAATACGGGAGCGAAGAATCTTCATAGCTTTATCCTTGTTTTTAAATTGAGATTTTTCGTCCTGGCAGGAAACTACAATGCCGGTAGGTAGGTGAGTTATACGCACGGCAGAGTCGGTTGTATTAACGCATTGTCCGCCGGGGCCTCCTGCGCGGAAAACATCAATCCTCAGGTCATTGGGGTTAATATCAACTTCTACTTCCTCTACTTCTGGCAATACTGCCACCGTTGCGGCAGAGGTTTGTATCCTGCCTTGGGATTCGGTGGAAGGAACTCTTTGTACTCGGTGAACCCCGCTTTCAAATTTGAATTTGGAGTAGGCTGCCTGACCGGATACTGAGAAAGTTACTTCCTTGTACCCTCCTATGTCGGTAGGGTTGGAAGAAAGGATTTCTATCCTCCATCCTTGTGATTCTGCGTACATCGTGTACATTCTGAAAAGGTCAGCGGCAAAAAGGGCTGCTTCTTCTCCGCCTGTGCCACCTCGGATTTCAATGATAACGTTTTTGTCATCATTAGGATCTTTGGGAAGTAATAGTATTTTTAGCTGTTCCGAGCATGCCTCCAGAGTATCCTCAGCGCCAGATAGCTCCATTTTTGCTAGTTCCTCAAGTTCCTTGTCTCCGCTTGCCAAAATTTCCTTACATTCTGCTATAGTTTCTTTTGCTGTTTTGTATTCGCGGTATTTTTCTATGATAGGTGTAAGGTCGGAGTTTTCCTTGCAGTATTTTTTAAATTCAGCCTGGTCAGAAATGATATCAGGATCAGAAAGCTTTTGGTTTACAACCTCAAATCTTTCTTCCAAAGCCTCTAATTTATCAAACATAAAATTCTCCTTAAAAATAAAAAACTACATATATTATACACTAAAATGAGGAAAAAAGCAATACAGTAAAACATAAATTATTGCAGTTCATACAGTCTGCAATCCGGAGTTTCTTCCTATTTATATTATATAATATACCAAATACATGAATAACCAAAAAAATAAATACTAAAGTAAGGAATTATAATAAAAATAACCAAAAAGAGAATAATTTTTTAAAACTCTTGACAATCAGCAAATAAAATAGTAAAATAGGGAAGTATGGTTGAATATAACGGGATTTGTGTCCGAAAATGTTATGGTAGTATTACAAGTTTAATGTAAAATTACACACATATTTTTGTTTGACACAATTTTTACAGTTATATTACAACTGCAAAAATTGCATTGACACATCAAAAAAACGGTGGTAAAATCAATGCATAGTCAGGGGTTGCCTCAAAAGGCATACCCAGACGCTACATAGTTCCGATGTGAAAAGAAAGGGTGCACACGGAATACAGAAGTCACCCTTTCAAGAAAAAAATAAGGGAGGATTTGAAATTATGAAGAATTTCAAAAAAGTAATTTCCAGTGTTATTGCTTTGGCTATCTCAGCTAGCTCTTTTGCAGCAGTTAGCGCATCAAAATTCTCTGATGTAGCTGATACAGCTCCTTACGCTGAAGCAGTAGAAGTACTTACAGCACTTGGTATTGTTTCAGGTTACAACGAAGATGGCGTTGTTACATTCAAGCCTGAAGGCAACATCACAAGAGCTGAAGCAGCAACAATGATCGTTGGTGCTCTTAACATGACAGAAGATGCAAAGAACGCATCAGCAACATGTCAATTTGCTGACGTTAACGAAAAGGCATCTTGGGCAGCAGGATACGTAAACGTAGGTGTTTCTGAAGGATTTATTTCTGGTAGAGATGCTAACACATTCGATCCACAATCAAACGTTACATACGCTGAAATGTGTGTAATGACAACAAAACTTACAGGCTATGCAGATTATGCAACAAGCAACATCAAAGAAGGCGACCCATGGTACAAGTGCTACACAGATATGGCTGCTAGCGCTGGCCTAAACAAGGGTGTAAGCGTTCCTCTAACATCAGCTTTGACAAGAGGTAACGTTGCTCAAATGATTTACAATGCATTGGTTACACCAAAGCTAGGAATCGTTGAATACTCATTCACAGACAACAAGTACGCTCCACTTGATGGTAGCACATCATCAGGCGGCAAGGTAGAATTCAAGACACTTCTTTCTGAGAAGTTCGATGGATACGTTGTTACAGCTGAAATTCTTGGCACACCAAAGAGTGGCACAAAGAACGGCGAAGCTCTTCTAAGCGTTACAAAGGCTGATCAATGGAGAGACGTTCAAATCAAGACAAACAGCGCTCCTATCACAGAACCAGGCGTTAAGCTAGTTGGTATCGACAAGATCGACAACCAATTGTTCCAATCTGGTACAGCAGTTCTTCTTGTTAACGACCTTGACGAAGCTGAAATGGTATACTTCAAGGCTAACTCAAAGATGGAAACAAAGGAAGTTTCTGCAGATGATTACATCATGCAGGCTGACAGAGGCGTAGATGCTTTCGTATCAGCTCTTACAGGCGCTCAACCAAGAAACACAGGTATCAAGTTTGGTACAGCTACACCAATCAAGGTTACAGCTAACCCACAACTTTATGTAAACGGTGCTATCTATGCTAACGAAGCTCGTTACACAGCTCCTACATATGATGCACAAGGCAACCTTCTAACACAAGGTTCAACAACATACCTAAACCCACTTACAGACGCTATGCTTGATAAGTTCCTTGGCAACGCACAAGGCAATATCACATTCGTTAAGACAAACAGAACAGCTAACGAATTTGACAAGATCTTCGTAGATTACTATGAAGTAGGTAAGGTTACATCTGTAATGTACAAGAGCGACAAGACAACTGTTAGATTCAACGTTGAAAACGACGCTGTTAACCCTATCGGTGTAGGTCTTGGCTCATCATGCGTAATCGAAATCAACGACGAATCTGTTGAAGAGGGCGATGTTGACGTTTACGTTGAAAAGAACGGTTCAGAAATCGAACTTAAGGAACTTGCTAAGGATGACGTTATAGCTGTTGCTATGGACTTTGCTGCTGTATACACAGCTCAAAACACAAACACAGTTGTAGATCCTAAGTACATCAAGGTTCTTGCTACAGACGAAACAACAAAGGGTATGGTTCTTGATTATGATGATGATTACAGAACATACACAATTGGCGAAGAAACATATAAGTATGTAGGTTACAACGCAGCTAACAGAGCTCTTGCAGTTGCTACAACATACGACCTAATGCTTGACCCATTCGGCAGAATCATTGGCGACTTCGAAGCTGTATCAACAGGCGCTAAGTTCGCTATCGTTGAAAGAACAAGCTCATCTGGCGAAGAAAAGGTAACTCTTCTTCTTGAAGATGGTACAACAGCTTCTTACGAAATCGGTAAGAGAGGTAACCTAAACTCTAAGGCAGCAGTTGACGCTTTCATGGTTAATGCAGGCGTTAAGAAGGCTCCACAAGATCGTGTAGTAACATACAAGGTTGCATCTGACAACACAGTTACATTGAACACACTTGCTGCTAACAGCATGACAGCCCTTGTTGACAAGGAATACAATCCTAACACATCTAAGCTTGGTTCAGTTACAATTACTGACGAAGTTAAGATGATCAATGCTAAGGATTACATCAGCAGAATTAACGAATATGCTAAGTTTGATGCAAGCGAACTTAAGTCTCAAGTTCCTTACACAGCTTATGCTTACAAGACAGGCGACGTTTACAGCTTCGTAATCGTATCTGTAGTTGGTCACACATTCTCAGAAGATTCAAGATTTGCAGTTGTTACAAAGGATCCTTCAAGCAAAATCTATGATGGTTCAACATGCATGGGTGCTGAAGTTCTTTACAAGGGCGAACTTGTAACATTGTACTGGGATACAAATGCAGCTCCAACACACTCAGACAACACAACTCCAGTATCTGAAGGTGACGTAATGTACTTCACAACAGATCCAGAAGGTTATGTATCTGATTCTTACAAGATTTACGACAGACAAACAAACGTATTTGCTAACACAATTCCAGCATCTGAAATCGATACAAACGATTGGAGAAACGGATTTGCTGATGGCACAGAAGATATCCAACTTGTATCTGGCGTAATCGCAGAAGTTAAGAACAACTCTATCACATTCGGTGTTGTTGACAACGGCGAAATCGATGGTAACGTATATGATGATTCAACAGGTACAGTAGGTATGTACACATTCGGTATCGCAGCTGATTGCAATGCTTACATGTACGACGGTGCTGACACATCTTCAAGACTTGACTACAAGAAGTACTCTGTAGTAGATGATGCATCTTCAATCGTTGAGTCTAACCTAGTTGAAAAGCTTGATTCTAACCAACAGGCTGTAGACTATGTATATGATGTTGCTACATCTTCAATTCACAATGCAGTAGCAATGGTTGTTGATGGTGACGTAGTAGCTATCTTCGTTAGCTACCCAGCTATCTAATAGTTAAACTTTAAAAGAGTTGAGCTTCGGCTCAGCTCTTTTTTTGTTTCTCTTTTGCTCATTCTCTTCTGTAAGTGCGACATTATTCGACATAAATCTTGCAAAAATACTTCTATATGCTATAATAGAGGATATTAGAGGTGATTTTGAAAATGCTGTGGTTTGGTAGACGTTACAAGTGTATATTGTGCAATAAATATTACAGTATAAAACAGACAAGATACATTTGTAAAGGTATAGGAATATGCGATGATTGCTATAATGAAGTAAAAACAAAGGGTGACGGAACATATGAGGCTAAACCTCCGGTGGAAATGGTTGTTTCGCCGTTTGAATATGCCGGAAATTTAAAGAAAACGGTAAAATTGCTGAAATTTGGCGGTCAAAGACTTTATGGCTCAGTCCTTGGAATGATGATGTCCGATGCACTTTTGCATAAAGAAAAGCTGCGCGGATTTGACATGATAGTACCGGTACCGCTTCATGGGACAAGGCTGAAAGAAAGAGGTTACAACCAATCGGAGTTTTTGTCTGAGGAATTATCGAAGGAACTAGAAGTTCCGCTTATTACTGACGCGATATTTAGGGTAAGGGATACAAAACGGCAGAGTGGACTTGCAAGGCAGGAGAGAGTGGAGAATGTGAAGTCAGCATTCTATGCTGCAGAAAGTGCTGTAAAGGCCAAAAACATACTCCTTGTTGATGATATATTTACGACAGGAGAAACGGCAAAGGCTTGCGGTAATGCGCTAAAGGATGCAGGTGCTGACAGAGTGATTTGTGTTGCACTTTGCAAAACGCCGTACAAAGAAAGAATTATCTTAAGGTAAGATACAAGCACATTTAGAATAAGTAAAGCTGCCTTCGGGTGGCTTTTTTTTGCTTATGATATAGAACATAAAAGGGGTAAAAAACATATTATAAATCAAAGGGGGAGTTAATGTGAAGAAAATATGTATTCTCGGTGGAGATTTACGACAGGAAACCGTGTATGATTTGCTTAAAGAGGATGGTTTTTCGGTAAAAGGTATAGGACTATCAAAGGTAGATGATAATAATTTTGAACTGAAAGATTGCGATTACTTAATCTTACCCATTCCGGTGACCTATGACAATGTGAATATAAATGCTCCTCTATCCAAAAAAGAAATTAGTCTGGAATATGTACTTGACAGTATTCCTTCGGGCTGTATTGTTTTAGGAGGACGCATATCTGATGATCTTGAAAAACGGTTATCCTCAAAGAATCTAACGTATTTTGACTATTATAAAAGGGAAGAGTTGATTATAAAGAATGCAATACCTACGGCAGAGGGTGCCATAGAGATAGCCATGACAGAGATGCCGATAACTATTTATGGAAGTCGGGTATTAGTTGTTGGTTACGGTAGGATAGGCAAAATACTTGCGTCCCGATTCAAATCGCTTGGTGCGGATGTTACAGTATCTGCGCGAAAGCATAAGGACTTTGCCTGGATAGAGGAACAGGGCTGCGCGTACATACACACTATGGATATTGCGTCTTATATCAAGTCCTACGATATTATAGTAAATACAGTCCCATTTACGGTAATAGACAGGGATGCGCTCAGCGAAATGAGGAAGGATTCTTTGATTATAGATCTTGCATCAAAGCCGGGAGGCGTGGACTTTACCTCGGCAAAGGAATTGGGCAAAAATGTAATATGGGCACTTTCTCTTCCGGGAAAAACAGCGCCTATCACCTCCGGTAAAATTATAAAAGACACAATATTGAATATTTTAACAGAAATGGAGGTGCAAAATAATGGAATTA
>SVKH01000059.1 GCA_015068545.1 Oscillospiraceae bacterium | reverse complement strand
TCTTTTTGCTTCTAGGTGAACAGAAATGAACACACCTGCAAAATACAGAACTGCCGGAAGAATAGCACGAAGAACAATGTTACTGTATGGCACACCCAAATAGTCTGCCATAAGGAACGCAGCAGCACCCATAATAGGTGGCATAATCTGTCCACCGGTAGAAGCAGATGCCTCCGCAGCAGCCGCAAACTCCGGCTTATAGCCCGTTTTCTTCATAAGCGGAATAGTAACAGAACCAGAACCAACTGTGTTTGCAACTGATGAACCTGAAACCATACCCTCCAATGCACTTGCCACAACGGCAACCTTTGCAGGACCTCCGGAAAAACCTCCAACTATCGCGTTGGATATTCTAATGAAGAAATCCGCAATTCCGGTACGTTCCAAAAATGCACCGAAGATAATAAAGACAACAATAAATTTGGAGCATACATTGATAGGTGTTGACAAAACACCTTCCTTTCCGTAGAAAAGATAATGCACAATATAGTTAAGCTTACCCCACAAAGTAGGATTTGAAAGGCCCCATATAAGCGCATAGACTATAAAACAGCTTGCCACTATTACAATAGGAAGTCCCACACTTCGACGACAAACTTCCGCAAGGGAGATGATGCCAAGAACACCTATTACAATCTGATACCATTCAAACTTACTTCCCTGCTGGATAATGGTGATGGCATTTGCTGTATAGTATAGGAATGCACCGCTACCCAAAAACATTAAAAGGATATCGTACCAAGGCATATGATTTACCTTTTGCATACCTTTTTTTGCAGGATATACAAGATATCCGATAAATATTATAAAAGCTACGAATGAAGTTAATCTTATCTCTTCAAGCCAGCTTGCAAACAGAGTTACATATATGCAGAACAATGAGAATATAGCAAGAACACAGCTTACGAAAATCTTAGGCTTGCCTTCCCACAGTCTGACATTAGATTCTCTGTCAAACTTTTGCATTACCGCTTCCAAATCCATTGGCCCATCCGGTACTGCCGTTGTTTTTTTCTTAAAAAACATTTTCTTTTTCCTCCTATGGGTAATATGATAGGAAAAACGAATTTGATACACCGCATATAGCGTAAGTCCAAAGCATCGCCGCTTTTCCACAAGCCATGCGTAAATTTGAAAATCAACAACTTTCCAAATATAGCAAATGGCAAAGTAATCACATTCGGTACTTTACACAGATAAAGTTTTCCAAATATAGTAAAATAGCTGCGACGATATTTCGCCGCAGCCGTATTTTGCGGATTGAATTACTCAACAGTTACGCCCTTTTCAGCAAAATATTTTGCTGCACCCGGATGGAAAGGAACTGTCATACCGCTTGTTGCGTTTTCGATGCTAAGTTCTGCACCCTTTGCGTTTTCTGCGGTGATTGCTTCTGCATTGTCAAAAATAGCTGCTGTAAGATTGTATACATCTTCCTCTGCTGCATCAGCACTTACAATCAATGTAGCCTTTACAGTAACTGTCTTAATATCATCTACCTGACCTTGATATGTGCCTGCCGGAATAGTGTGTACTGTATAGAATGGGCAATCTGCCATTAGCTTATCTGCTATTTCACCGTCGATTGGTACAAGGTAAGCTGAGTTTGATGTACAAAGCTCTGTGATTGCAGGAGTAGGAGGTCCTGCTACGATGAATGCCGCATCGATCTTGCCATCCTTTAGTGCATCTGCACTGTCTGCAAATGATTGATACTGTGCATTTATGTCAGCTTCAGTAAGACCTGCTGCTGTCAATACATCTATTGCGTTGAAGTAAACACCTGAACCCGGTGCACCGATTGATACCGATTTACCCTTAAGATCTGCCACAGTCTTGATAGCTGGATCCATTGTTACAAGCTGAACTGCTTCTGCATAAAGACCTGCAACAACATTGAAAGAATCAATCTTACCTTCTGTTTCAAAAGAACGTGTACCTTCCCACGCATAAGCCATTACGTCAGATTGAACTGTACCAAGCTGATAGTTGCCTGCATCAATTCCCTGAATGTTTGCCTTTGATCCGTCTGTGGAAACAACTGTTACATTGATACCAGCCTTATTCTTAATGTATTGACCAAGAACACCGCCGTAACCATAATATGTACCAGATGTTCCGCCAGTACCCATTGTCATTTTCGCACCTGATCCGCCTCCGCAAGAAGCCAGAGACAATCCCATCATAGCTGCCATTAAAACAGCAATAATCTTTTTCATACCAAATTCCTCCTGATTATAATAAATTAACACAAATAATATTATACAACACTTTTTAAAGTTTTTCAAGGTTTTTATCTATTTTATTTGAATTTTTTGATGATTTTCTAAACAAATATAATAATTATGCACAAAATATTGATGTTATTCTACCACAAAAGGAGCTTAGCTCTTGGCCAAACTCCTTTTAAATACCATTATTCTGCAAAATTCATAATTTTATTTTGAATATCTGATAGTTTTTCCTCTGCATCGCTAACACTTGTGCCTTTTACACCAAAGTAGAACTTTATCTTAGGCTCTGTACCCGAAGGACGTACTGCAAACCATCCGTCTTTAATAAAGAATTTAAGTACATCAGAAGGCGGAAGTCCGTCCACACCGTCCTTGTAGTCTATCAACCTTTCTACCGGCACAGGAAGCTCATTTTCCCTGAACTTCTTCATAATCTTTTTAATCATTTCCATGCCTTCTATACCGGTGAGAGTCTTAGTCTCTAAGCTTTCGCGGAAGAATCCATACTCCTTGTATAAGTCCATAAGAGCATCATATAGTGTTTTACCACTTTTTTTGTAGTCTGCTGCCATTTCTGTTATAAGCATAGCGGCTACGACAGCATCCTTATCTCTTGCGTAAGTACCCTTTAAATATCCGTAGCTTTCTTCAAAGCCAAGCATATATCTTTCCTTATCGCCTTCCAGCTCATATTCCATAATCTTCTCGCCTATGAACTTAAAGCCGGTAAGTACATCCACTAAGGTTGCACCATAAGCATCACAAATAGGTTTAACCATTTCGGTAGTTACTATTGTCTTTACAACAGTTGCTTTTTCCGGCAATGTGCCTGCTTCCTTTGCCTTTCTTAAAATATATTCGCAAAGCAGAGCACCTGTCTGATTTCCGGTAAATACCACATACTCTCCCTTAGAATCCTTTACAACCACACCGATTCTGTCGCTGTCAGGGTCTGTTCCGATTATAAGGTCAGCACCTTGCTCCTTTGCATACTTTACGGCAATAGTAAACGCCTCTGCATTCTCCGGATTAGGAGATACAACAGATGGGAAATTGCCGTCTGGCTTTTCCTGCTCAGGCACAACAAAAAGATTTTTAACTCCTATTTCCTCCAGAATACGTCTTACAGGAATGTTGCCTGAACCGTGAATAGGTGTATAGATCATCTTGAAATCATCTGGTATGCTGATATTGTAAGATTGCTCCTTTATAGCAGCTATAAAAGCATCGTCTACTTCCTTTCCTACTATAATCGGCTGAGCATCATCACAAAGCTTAACTCCGTCAAATACATCAACTTCACTGATGTACTTAATGATTTTATCTGCTGTTTCTGGTGGGATTTGTCCACCATCTTCTCCATATACCTTGTATCCGTTATACTCCTTTGGGTTATGGCTGGCTGTAATTACAATACCTCTTGCACAGCCTAGATACCTAACAGCAAATGACAGCTCCGGGGTAGGCCTTAAACTATCAAATAGGTATGTCTTTATTCCATTTGCACACAGTACATTTGCCGCTTCCTTTGCAAACAAAGCAGAGTTATTTCTGGAATCGTATGCAACAACTACTCCCTTATCCTTTGCATCACCGCTATCAAGAACCTCCATAGCAAGACCTTGGGTAGCCTTTCGTACAGTGTATATATTCATTCTATTGATACCTGCTGCCATTATACCACGAAGTCCGCCTGTACCAAACTCTAAATCACGAAAAAAATTCTCCTTAATATCATCTTCAGTCATAGCAGAAAGCTCTTTTTTTGTAGCTTCGTCACTTTTTTCCAACCATTTTAAGTACTCTTTTTTTGAATCCATGTAAATAACTCCTCATTTCTAAATTTATCAATTTATTATATTTAAATCATACCTAAATTATACCAATATGATACCATTATATCCACCCAATGTCAAGACACTTACGCAGTATAACACACATAAAATCCCATTATTTAAACAGGTATTACTCCTGCATATCCCAAGCATATCCCCAAAAGTGCAGATATGCCGATAACTACAATAGGGTGCAGCTTTTTCCAGAACATCAAAACAGCCGCTACAGCAAATATACAAATAGAAGAAATCAATGCCGGCAGAGAAAAGTTCTGTCCTTCACCCGGCAGAAACGCCGTTTCCCCGATAGAGAGTACTGCAGAACCGATAAGGCCTATTACAGCAGGCTTCAGTCCACTCATAACACACTTGACATATTTATTTTCCTTAAATTTTTCAAAAGCGGTAGCTACTATCAATATGATTATAAAAGATGGCATCACCACACCAAACGTTGAAGCAACAGCCCCTATAATGCCTGCCTTTTGGATACCTATATAAGTAGCTATATTAACAGCAAAAGGGCCAGGAGTAGACTCTGCCACAGCCACAAAATCCACCAACTGTGTGTCTGTGAGCCATCCTTTCTCCAGTACAGCCTGCTGAATCAAAGGAAGCATAGCATATCCACCGCCAAATGTGAACGCACCTATCAGAAAAAATGTAATAAATAACTCAATCAACATTTTTTTCCTTCTCCTTTCCTTCGGCAAGTCCTGCTATTAGCCCTACAATGGCACATCCTATCAAAACTGCAATTACATGAATATCGAAAAATACAACGCAGACAAAGGACAAAGCCATAATAGCCCAGCTTACAGCACCCTTTGGACTCTTTTTGTACATAGAAATGAATGCCTTTATAATCAATGCCAGAACGCCTGCACGGATACCGGCAAAAGCATATCGCACTACCGCATAGCTTGTAAACTTATTCAGAAAATATGCTATAAAGGATATAATTATAAAAGACGGCAGCACTGTGCCCAAGGTAGCAAATGCTGATCCCCAAACACCCATAACCTTATATCCTATAAAGGTGGATGAATTGATTGCAATAGGGCCCGGAGTGGACTCTGCTATGGCAACCACATCCAGAATATCCTCATCGCTCACCCAGTTTTTCTTTTCAACTGCCTCTTTCTGGATAATGGATATCATGGCATAACCTCCTCCAAAGGTAAATGCGCCAATCTTAAAGAAAGTCCAGAAAAGGTCAAAAAGTGTACTAATTTTGTTCTTCAAGCCTCAAATCCTCCGTTTTTATTATAAAAAATAACCGTCGTTTATCAAGTTGTGTAGTAAATATAACTTCATTTCACCTAAATGCAGTATATAAACATCAACAAGGTTATCCTATCATTACTCCAACATTATCATTATACCATTTTCTTCAAAAAAGTACAACTGTTTGGAAAAATTTATTATGATAGTATTTGATTTTTTTACCACAGATGATATAATGTAAACATAATTTATATTACAAGGTGAGAATATGAAAGATGAAATCCGCAAACAATTAAAAGAAAAACGTGCTAACATGGACAAATCCACCGTACACAGTCTTAGCACCCTAGCACAGGAGCATTTTCTATCAAGCGAGCTGTACCTGTCATCGAAAACAATTATGCTGTATATCCCGCTTAAAAACGAAACCGAAACGGATATTATATTAAAAAGGTGCCTTGAAGACGGTAAAACTGTATTATTGCCGGTAACAGATCCCGAAACATACCGCATAACTCCACACGTCTTTACCTCTTATGACGCACTAAAAAAGGGTGCATTTTCTGTCAGTGAACCTTCATCAGAAGCGACTCTTTCAAAAAAGGACATTGATCTTGTAGTTGTTCCCGGTATAGGGTTTTCCAAAGATGGCGAGCGCATCGGATTCGGAAAAGGCTGCTACGACCAATTCCTTTCCGGTTACGAGGGTATAGCCGTGGGACTTTGCTACGACTTTCAGGTGGCGGAATTTCAATCAACGCCGCAGGATGTGCCGGTAGATTATATAGTTACACCATCCGGAATAACCGATTGTATATCTCACGTCATGCCAATGCGTGCCAACTATCATACCCACACCTATCTTTGCCATCATGCCATAGATACTCCAAGGGAATATGTACTTGAGGCAATTAAGAATGGTTTAGAAATTCTGGGTTTTTCCGACCATAACCCTTGCCCATTTTCCAACGGATTTTCTGCGAGCTACAAAATTGACCTATGCGATACCGAAAAATACGTTAAGGAAATCAATTCATTAAGGGAAGAATTTAAAGATAAAATCAAGATATATTTAGGCTATGAGATGGAGTACTACCCAAAGGAACACGAAAACTGCCTAAAATACCTGAAAGAGTTCGGAGTTGACTACCTAATCTTAGGACAGCACTTTACAAATAACGGTTACGACGGAGTATACCCCGGCAACGCAACAACAGATGAAAAAATCTTAAAAACCTATGTAAATCAGGTTATTGAGGGTATAAATACAGGCGTTTTCACTTACATTGCCCACCCAGACATTATAAATTACCAAGGAGATGCCCATATATACAAAAAAGAAATCACAAAGTTGCTTAGAGAGGCGAAAAGGCTTTCTGTACCGGTGGAATTCAATCTTTTAGGCTTCAGAGAACAAAGACCATACCCTTGTGACAGATTTTGGGAGCTGGTAAGTGATGTGGGCAATTTGGTAGTAATTGGGTGCGATGCCCATGAAAAAATCTACTGTGGTAACCAAATAATATACAAAAAGGCAGTACGCAAGCTGAAAAAATTCGGCATTACACCAACTGACAAAATAGAACTCAGAACAGTGTAATTTTTGCCTTTATACAAAACTGCAACTAACCTTAGCTATGATGCGAATTAAAGATATACTAAATACATCAAAAGGAGTGAAAAGGATGGAAAATAAAATATACCTTTGTATAGATTTAAAGTCCTTTTTTGCGTCCTGCGAATGTGTTTTAAGAGGACTGGACCCGCTATGCACAAATTTGGTAGTGGCAGATAATAGCAGAACAGAAAAAACAATTTGTCTTGCTGTTTCTCCTTCTCTAAAGGAATTTGGCGTATCCTCTCGTCCAAGACTATTTGAAGTAGTTAGCAGGGTAAAAGCAGTAAACAATCAGCGAAAATCCATCTCCGGTTCATGCTGCGGAGAATCCATTGACATCAATGAGCTACGGAAAAATCCTACGCTTAGTGTATCCTATATCGTAGCACCTCCACGCATGGCACACTACATCGAATTTAGCAGAAAAATATACGGTATATACCTAAAATATATATCACCTGATGACATTCATGTATACTCCATAGATGAAGTCTTTATAGACCTCACCGCATACCTTGACTGCTATAAAAAAACTCCGCAGGAAATTGCAATGATGATGATTAAAGACGTACTTGCCGAAACAGGAATAACCGCAACGGCAGGCATTGGCACCAATATGTATCTTGCAAAAATTGCTATGGACATAGTTGCAAAAAAAGCAAAGCCTGATGCAAACGGTGTGCGTATAGCTCAGCTTGATGAAATGTCCTATAAAAAAGAATTATGGGAGCATACACCAATAACAGACTTTTGGCAAATAGGCAAAGGTATAGCAAAGAAGCTTGCAAATATGCGCATCTACAATATGGGAAGCATAGCCCGAATGTCGCTTACTACGGAAGGAGAAGAACGACTTTTCCGCACTTTTGGTGTGAACGCAGAACTTATTATAGACCATGCTTGGGGATATGAACCATGTACCTTTGATCACCTTAAAGCATACAAACCGGAAAGCACCAGCATCAGCTCCGGACAAGTGCTTCATACCCCATATGATTACAAAAAGGCAGGACTTATAGTGCGTGAAATGACCGAGCTGCTTGTACTAGACCTTGTAGAAAAGGGACTGGTAACAAAGCAGATGGTACTAACTATTGGTTATGATATAGAAAATATTGGCGCAGGATTAAGCCGAGAAGTTACCACAGACTTCTATGGCAGAAAAATCCCCAAACATTCCCATGGCACGGTAAACCTAGAGTATGAAACCTCGTCAACAAAGCTGATTATTTCAGAAGTTATGGACCTATATAACAGAATAATAGATAAAGCTCTTACTGTACGCAGAATAACTATTGTGGCAAATAACGTAATTCCGAAATCGGAAGTAAAAGAAAGGCGATTTGTCCAACTTGACCTTTTTTCTCAGGAAAAAGAAGAACGAGAGCAGGCTATGGCAAAGGAAAATCGCATACAGCAAGCTATAATAAACATGCGTAACAAGTATGGCAAAAACGCGGTTATAAAAGGGATGAATCTGGAGGAAGGCGCTACCACAATAGACCGAAACAAACAAATAGGAGGGCATAAAGCATGAGCGAATTTGACGACATTATACACCTTACTCGTCCAATATCTAAAAATCATCCTCCAATGCAACTTATTAACCGCGCTGCGCAGTTTGGTGCTTTTAAAGCTTTATCCGGTCACGCGGAAGCTCTTTCGGAAGAGGCACGAATCACAGATAGCTGGAAGGAAATAACACAAGAAAAAACCGATATATTAAACCAACGTATCAGCGAAGCTAAAGCACATATTGACGAAAACCCTGAGGTAAAGGTGATATATTTTGTTCCGGACGAAAAAAAGGATGGAGGTAGCTATCAAACCTATATAGGAAAGCTGAGGATAATTGATGACACCTTGAATATACTCACCTTCACCAATGGTATGCAGATACCCTTTTCTCAAATATATAACTTTGAATTAACAAAAAATGGTAGTGACAAAACTTAATGTCACTACCATTTTTATAGATTACTTATTCTATATTTGTAAAACAGCAAAAATGTTCTCTGCATCCACGCTGACAGAGAACACTTTTATCAAAAGCTTTTTATACTTTTTCTATTTTATTTTCCACTGCATTTTTGGCATTTTCCGGAATGAGGACAGCCGATACAATGACTTCCCTTTTTCTTTTCTTTATAAATATACCCACCGGCAATGCCTAAAACAATTAGTATTACCAAAGTCAAAATAATATCTGTCATAGATTACTTCTTTCCGCCAAGCGCATACTCAGCCTTTAGTTTTTTATCAGAATTTGCCATCAGATACGCAATATATCCCACCATTGCAAGTACAGCTATAAGTCCCGGTACAAATCCGCTACCTACCGTTCCCTCTGTAATTAAAGTTCCAACCTGATAAACCAAGAATGCAACTATATATCCGGTAGCAAGCTGAAGTCCTACTCCTCCCA
>SVKH01000058.1 GCA_015068545.1 Oscillospiraceae bacterium | reverse complement strand
AAGAGCGATTTCTGGTATGGTGGATAAAAAAGCTCTTGTGGAAAAGAATGCCTATGGAAAGGGAATGGAATGTGCATTATCTGTTAGCCCTGCATCTTGGTCTGCTAAGCTTCAGGAGCCAGAGCCTGTTGATATAGACAGTCTTATGACAGCAGAAGGTTATAGCTTGTATGCGGGAATGTATTATAAGGAGGATATGCCGATTTCCGTGCGTCTATTGGTCAATGCTGATAATCAGCATAGAATTGATATAGCAAACGGAATAGTGGAAATGCTGAAGACTTCCGGAGTGGAAGTGGTGCTGGATGTGGTCAGCTACGAGGAATATTTAAACAAAATAAGTAATGATGATTTTGATATGTTTATAGGAGAGATTGATGTACTTTCAGATAACAATCCAAACGTTATGCTAGATAGTACCGAAAACTATTTTAATTATGATGTGTCATATCTGTCTGAAGCGATATCCGGTCTTTACGGAATTTCCGAAAAGGACTATGTAAGAGCAGCAATGGAGAATTATCGGAACAAGTTTTACCTTAATCCACCGTATTTGCCACTTTACTTCAAGAGTGATGTAATAATATACGGACCATATGTTTCAGGTATAGAGGAGCCTACCCTTTTTGACACATTCAAAAATATAGAGAAATGGTATTTCTATGATAAAAACGGGGAAGAACAGCTGAAAAACGAAGATGAGGAATAGTTATGTATAACGATATTACCGAGATTATAAGGGAAAAATATGATCTATTCACAAAAAGCCAACGGTTGATTGCGGATTATATCACCGCAAATATAGAAAAGGCCGCATATATGACAGCAGGAAATCTGTCTGCCAAAATAGGTATAAGTGAAGCGACTATGGTCAGATTTGCATCAGTTCTCGGCTTTGACGGATATCCATCCTTCCAGAAGTTTTTGCAAAAGACTGCAAAAAGCAGACTCACATCTGTGCAAAGAATAGAGCTTGCTCTTGAAAAAATAGGCAGTCGTGATATTCTGGAAAGTGTGCTAAAATCCGATATAAACTCAATAGAGAAAACTCTGTGTAATATTGATAAAGCCAGTTTTGAAAAGGCAGTTTCAGCTATTTCTTCAGCAAAAAAGATATATATCACAGGTGTAAGAAGTGCAGCTGCTTTGGCTGAATTTACAGGATTTTACTTTCATCTCATTTTTGACAATGTGCGTGTCATAAAGTCAACAGGCGGAGATGACCTTTTTGAAAAGATTATAAGTGTGGGTAAAGGCGATGTAATTATAGGTATCAGCTTTCCAAGGTATTCAAAAAATACAATAAAGGCTCTTGAATATGCCAAGAAAAACGGTGCCACAGTTATTGGTATTACCGATTGCGAGAGCTCACCTGTGGTTGCAGCATCCGAGATTTCTTTGATTGCGGAAAGTGATACCACGTCTTTTGTAGATTCGCTCACAGCTCCATTTAGTGTTATAAATGCCCTGATAGTTGCAGTAGGTATAAACAACAGAGATATAATTCAGCAGAACTTTGAAAAGCTTGAAGAAATATGGGACGAGTATGAGGTATATGATAAAATATGATTGATAAAAAAGTTGCCGTTATAGGCGGTGGACCTGCCGGTATGATAGCCTGTGGCAGATTAAAGGAAAGAGTTAAAAAAGTTTATCTTATAGAGCCTAATATGTTCTTGGGAAAAAAACTTAGAATTACAGGAAAGGGTAGATGTAATATCACCAATATCGCTGATGTTGAGGAAGCAATGCAGAATATTCCCACAAACAGCAGGTTTTTGTATAGTGCACTTTACAGCTTTACCAATGATGATATTATTTCTCTTTTAAATTCATATGGTGTTGCTACCAAAGTGGAGAGAGGTGGACGTGTTTTTCCGGAAAGTGATAGTGCAAAAGATGTTGCCGATGCTCTTAAAAAATATGCTCTTGGCAAGAATGTAGAATGGATAAAGGATAAAGCAGTTTCTATAATTACCAAAGACGGGATGGTTTCCGGAGTTAAGCTTTTAAAATCATCTTTAGAGGTTGATAGTGTAATTATAGCAACCGGTGGTGCCTCATATCCCTTAACAGGCTCTACCGGTGACGGATACAAAATGGCAAGTGAGCTAGGTCACAGTATAGTTGAGCCAAAGCCGTCACTTGTCCCTATTGTTACCCATGAAAAGTGGGTTGCAGATGTGATGGGACTCTCTCTTAAAAATGTGTCTATTACCATGGTAAATGAAAAGGGCAAAAAGATTTACACCGATTTTGGTGAAATGCTTTTTACCCACTTTGGTATTTCCGGTCCTATTGCACTTTCCGCATCCTGTCATCTCAAAAAGGCAAAGTCAGCCAAAATATATTTGGATTTAAAACCTGCTCTTACTTTGGAGCAGCTAGATAAAAGAGTTTGCCGTGACTTTGAAAAATATGTGAAAAAGCATCTGCAAAACTCTCTTGATGATTTGTTACCAAAGAATCTTATCCCTATCGTGATAAAGCTTTCGGAGCTTGATCCGCACAAGGAGGTTTCCTCCATTACAAAAGAAGAAAGACGCAGACTTGTTAATGTTATAAAGTCCATAGAGCTTTCGGTAAAGGGTACAAGACCTATCGACGAGGCTATAATAACCTCAGGCGGTGTGAAAGTATCCGAGATAAATCCATCTACCATGGAATCTAAGTTAGTCTCCGGATTATTCTTTGCAGGAGAAGTTATAGATGTGGATGCCTACACAGGCGGATACAACTTGCAGATTGCATATTCTACCGGATTTTTAGCCGGAGAAAATGCCTGAAATACAGAAAGGAAGTAAAAATGATTAGTGTTGCAATAGATGGCCCTGCAGGAGCAGGAAAAAGCTCAATAGCTAAGGAAGTTTCAAAAAAGCTTGGGTTTGTATATATTGATACCGGTGCCATGTACAGAGCTGTTGCAGTATATGCAATAGAAAATGGTATAGATATTTGCGGTGAAAATTTTACCGATCAGGTTCTTGACAAGATTGATATTTCTATTGAGTATGACGAGGATGGTCAGAAGGTGTTCCTTTGCGGAAAGGATGTTACAAAAAGAATCCGTGAGGCAGATGCCTCGGTAGGTGCTTCCAACGTGGCAGTTATCCCAGCAGTAAGGCTAAAGCTTGTAGCCCTACAGCGTGAACTTGCTAAAAAAACTTCTGTAATAATGGATGGAAGAGATATAGGCACATATGTTCTGCCGGATGCGGATATTAAAATTTTCCTTACCGCTTCCGTGGAAGAACGTGCAAGGCGTAGATACCGCGAGATGATAGATAAAGGCATGGAAGCGGATTTTGAAAAGGTAAAGCAAGATATTATGTATCGTGACAAGAATGATTCCGAAAGGGAATTTGCGCCTTTGAGGCAAGCTGAAGATGCTGTTTTGGTAGATACATCAGATATGACGATAGATCAGGTTATTGATAAAATTTATTCTATGATATTGGAGGCAAAATAAATGTTCTACACTTTTGTAAAATATGTATTCAGACTTTTTTTCCTGTTCGCTTTCAGGATTAAAACCGTGGGAAAGGAAAAAGTGATAATGGATAAAGGCGCAGTTTTTGCCTGCAATCATAAAAGCAACTGGGATGGCTTAATTATCATAGCTACTTGTCCAAGACACTTGTCATTTATGGGAAAGGCGGAGCTTTTTAAGTTTAAGCCATTTGCCTTTATTCTTAAAAAGTTTGGTGTATTTCCAGTAAACCGCGGAAAAGGTGATATTTCAGCAATTAAAACATCTTTGAAAATCTTAAAGGAAGAAAAAGCATTTATGATGTTTCCGGAAGGGATGAGAGTTAAAAAATACGAGCAAGCTAATGTAAAACCGGGCATTGCAATGATTTCCACAAGAGCTGAAGTGCCGATTGTTCCGGTTACTATTACAGGTACATATAAGTGGATGAACAGGATAACGGTAACCTATGGTGAGCCAATATATTTTGATGAATTTTATGGTGAGAAGCTGTCGGTAGAGAAACTGCAGGAAATGAGCGTATCTGTAATGGATACTATATATGATACCGACAAAGCAGCAGGTGGAAAATGAGTATTAAAATTGCAAAGAAAGCAGGTTTTTGCTACGGCGTAAAAAGGGCGGTAGACAAAACCTACGAAGCTATCGAGAATAGTGATAAAAAAATTGCCACATTAGGGCATCTTATTCATAATCGCGAGGTATGCGAAGATTTGGAAAAAAGAGGGGTGTTTGCATACTCCGACCTTAGCGATATCCCACTGGATGCAACTGTTGTCATAAGGGCTCATGGTGTAAAAAAGTCTATAATTGAGGCACTGGAAGGCAGAGATTATATAGACCTAACTTGCCCTTTTGTATCAAAAATTCATAAAATAGTACATGAGCATTACGAAAAAGGATACCAGATTCTGATTGTGGGTGACAGAAATCATCCGGAAGTTATAGGTATAAACGGATGGTGCTCAGAAAAAGCAATCATAACATATGACGAAAACTTTAATATATCAGAGGAATATGCAGATACCCCTATATGTATAGTAGCACAAACAACAATAAATAAAAATGTTTTTGTGCAAATAGTACAAAATGTTAAAAACACTTGCAAAGTGGTACTAGTTTTTGATACAATATGTAGAGCGACTAAAGACAGACAAGAGGAAGCATACACATTGTCGTCTGAGTCGGATTTAATGTTAATAGTTGGAGGACGTGAAAGTTCTAATACAAAGAAGCTTTTCGAGATAGCATCTTCTAAATGTCCCGAGACATATTTCATTGAAACTTATGAGGATATTCCTCAGGGTATATTTTTAAAAAATAAAAAGATAGGTATTACGGCAGGAGCATCTACTCCGGCGCGTACTATCGAGGAGGTTTTTACAACAATGGATGAAAAAATCAGAAACGAGGAGTCTTTCGCTGAACTTTTTGAAAAGTACGAAAGCAAAACTTTAAATAATGGAGATATTGTTGACGCAACAGTTGTTGAGATTCGCAACAATGAGGTTATTGTTGACCTTGGCGGATTCAAGTACAACGGTCAGCTTGCTGTTGACCAATTGTCAGACGATCCATATTTGAAGGCATCTGATATTGTAAAAGAAGGAGATTCTATCAAAGTTTACGTTGTAGGTGTAAACGATGCTGAGGGCAAAGTTGTTCTGTCAAGAAAGAAGCTTATTGCTATGGAAAGCTGGAACAAGATAAAAGAAGCATACGAGAACAAAGAAATTCTTGATGCTAAAATTATCAGAGTTGTTCGTGGCGGTGTCATAGCTCTTGCTAATGACTCTCAAGTGTTTATCCCTGCAAAGCAGGCTTCACTGACATATGTTCAAGATTTGGAAACACTATTGAATACATCAGTTAAGGTAAGACTTATCGAGCTTGACGAAAGAAGAAAGCGTGTAGTAGGTTCTGTTCGTGTTCTTCTTGAAGAAGAAAAGAAGGCTGCAGAAGCTAAGTTCTGGGCTGATGCAGAAGTTGGCAAGACATATACAGGTACAGTTAAGTCACTTACATCTTTCGGTGCATTTGTTGACATCGGCGGAGTAGACGGTCTGGTTCATATTTCTGAGCTTTCTTGGAACAAGATTAAGCACCCATCAGAAGTATGCAAAGAAGGCGATACTCTTACAGTATATATTAAGGACATTAACGAAGAAACAAAGAAGATTTCTCTTGGCTTTAAGAAGGCTGAGGACAACCCATGGGTTATCGCACAGTCAAAGGTTATTGTTGGTGAGGTTGTTAAGTGTAAGATTGTTCGCATGATGGACTTCGGTGCATTTGCAGAAATCATTCCTAATGTAGACGGTCTTATCCACATTTCTCAAATTGCTGACAGAAGAATCGAAGCTCCAAGTGAAGTTCTTTCTATCGGTCAAGAAGTAGAAGCTAAGGTTATAGATGTAGATTGGGAAGCTAACAAGATCAGTCTTTCTATCAGAGCATTGATTGCTCCTCCAGTAGAAGAAAAGGAAGAGGCTCAAGAGGAAGCTCCTGTAGTAGAAGAAGCTCCGGTTGAAGATGAAGTTCCTGTAGATATCGAAAAGTTCATCGCAGAAGAGGCTGAGGAAGCTACAGAGGAATAATCCAATCAGATTATTATAACAGTTTTAACAAAATTATATTACGCATTTCCAGAGGCTATTGCCTTTGGAAGTGCGTATTTTTTTTGTGTATTTTTTTTGCTAATTAATTTGTGTAGCTTTACGTAAGCTGGATATTAGCTCCTTTATTAATAACTCGGCAATGGTGACACAAGCACTTGCAGATATAATATATTATGAATTAATTTGCGGTATTTTCTTCTGCGTAAGACCTTGAATGGGACATAATTACATTATAGAATAAAAAAATACACCGCACTATTGCGATGTATCTTGATCTTTTACCATAAACTTCTTTATGTAATAGTTTGAGCTCATGGATAGTTGCTCATCAAATTCATCGTACCCCATTTCCTCTGCATGGGTTTTCTTATCGGAAAACAGGTTAGTTCCAAGTCCTAGTCTGTCACCTTCTATTTCGCATCCCATTGCAGCAAGAGTGGTAGGGAACATATCAAAGCTTGTAAATGTTCGCTTTTTATATGTATCTGACTCCACTGCTGAATTTATAAAGCAGTTATATATATGTCTTTCATATTCTTCAGGAATATTTCTCCAAACGTAGTCATAATCCATGGTTAGATGGTCACCGGAGAGAACCACCGTTGTATTTTTGTAAAAGTCCTGTTTTTTCAGCCAGTTGATAAATTCATATACCTGATGGCTTGAGCAGGATATTACGTTGTTGTACTGCTCGTGGTATGTGTCGGGGCACTGCTCACATACATATCCTTCCGGAAAGTGTGTATCAACTGTTAGCATTACTACTGAGAATGGTTGATCGCTCTTAGCCATTTCTGTTATCTTGTTTTTGGAATATTCAAACATAAGTTTGTCTTCCATACCCCACCATACATAGTAGTCTTCGGGGATAAAACCTTCTGCACGGGCTGTGTTCAAGTCGTACACGTTGCCGATTTCGTGATCTTTAAAGTATACGTCTCTGTTGGCGAATGCAGAATCAGAACCAACTATTAGAGCTTGGTTATATCCGTTTTCGCTTAGGATATTGTTTATAGAAACTGCACCAGGCAAGAATGATTCTCTGCCGTATTCATTATTATTCAGCGCTCCTGGTGATGCTTTTAGAGGTATAGCTGATGTTTGTGATGACATAGCAGATACTGTCCAAGTTGTTCCCGATGGTGTTAGGAATCCGCCTACTCCTGAATTGTGTGAGAAATTGATGTTTTCTCTTGCAAGTGTATATAGTTCAGGCATTACATTTTTAGGTAGTGCTCCGCCTTCTCTTTTTGCAAGATATGAGGTCTCCATAGATTCAAGAAATATGTATATCAGATTTCGTTTTTCTTCAGGGAAGTCTATTTTGACAGAATGTGGGTCAACATACCTTTCTTCATAAATGTGAGTTTGGTGGGAAATCTTATGCATATAATTGAAAAAGTTTGACTCGTTACCTGCAATTATGGTCAGTATTATTGCAAGAATGAGTGTAAGTGTAATCTCGTACTTTTTCTTTATACCGTAGCAACGCCAGTTACTAAATGGAATAAAGAACAGTATAGTATAGATGGTAGTGAAAATCACAGCAGGAACCAATGCATCATGTATAAAATCCGTTACTATTTGTGAGTCTACACCTTTTAGGTTTGAAAACAGCGTAAATAGGATTGAATCAAAGCCTGTTGCACCGTATGTTCTTAAGTACCACTTTGTCGCTGAAAACAGGATAGAGGCTATAAGCAGGAACAATGAACAAAGAATCTTGGCAGAGATTCTGGAGCCTGTTCTTGCGTGCTTTCTCCTGCGACACTTTAACAATTTGTTAATGTTAAAACTATTTAAAGTTTTCAATTAAACTTCATAACCTTTCTATATTAAATATAAGAGTTTATAGCATATATAAGCTTGTAATAAGATGGTTGATTTGTTCAACACAATCCGACTAATTTTAACATAATTCCATAAAAAAGTCAATATGTGATTAGATTTTATTATCATTTTAATAGGTGCGTGGTATAGAATTATTTTCATAATTTATACTATGCAAAGAGGAGAATTTGGTATTGAAATTTTTGCCTCAATGTATTATACTTATATTGGTAATTTTAATAAGAAATGTAATGGATAAAAACGTGATAATATATTTGCTGGATATGAGGTGAACTTAATGAATATTTTAGAATTTAAATCAAATGTTAAAGGAAAAAGCGTTTCTGTAATCGGCGTGGGAATTTCCAACCGACCGTTGATAAAGCTGTTAGTTGATGCCGGTGCCAAGGTAACAGCTTACGATAAAAGAACAGCAGAACAACTGGGAGATGTGTATATAGAGCTATCTGCACTTGGAGTAGAGTTTAGTTTAGGCGAGGGCTATCTTGAAGGGCTTTCCGGTGAATTGATTTTTAAAACTCCGGGAATGAGATTTGATAATCCATATCTTGAAAAGGCAAGGAAGAATGGCAGCATAGTAACAAGTGAAATGGAACTATTTTTTGATGTATGTCCGTCAAATATTATTGCTGTTACTGGCAGTGACGGAAAAACGACAACCACTACCCTGATTCATAAAATGATGACAAAAGCAGGGTATAGGACTTGGCTTGGTGGAAATATAGGTAATCCGTTACTTGCCCAAGCAGAGAATATGTCAAAGGAGGATTGGGTTATACTTGAGCTTTCCAGCTTTCAGCTTCATACTATGAAGAATTCTCCACAGATAGCTGTTATAACCAACATATCTCCAAATCATCTTGATATGCACAAGGATTACAATGAGTATATTGATGCAAAGAAAAATATTATGCTCTACCAAGATAGTGAATCTACATTGATAGTAAACGCTTCAAATAGTGTTACAAGTGAAATCGGAAAGGAAGCAAAGGGAAGGCTTTTAGATTTTTCATCAAAAGAAGATGCTGATATTTGCCTTGATGACGATTTTATTGTGCGTAACGGCGAAAAGATTTTAAACATAAATGACATCAAGATAAAGGGAATGCATAACGTGGAAAACTATATGGCGGCAATTGGTGCTGTTACCGGTCTTGTTGATAATTCTGTTATAGTAGACGTTGCAAAATCCTTTGGCGGGGTGGAACACAGAATTGAGTTAGTAAGGGTTTTGGACGGTGTGGAATACTATAACAGTTCTATAGATTCCAGTCCAAACAGAAGTATAAATACTCTTAAAGTCTTTGATAAGCCTGTAATAATGATTGCAGGAGGCAAGGATAAAGGAATTGCATATGACGAAATAGGACCTAGCATAAAGGAGAAGGTGAAGGTCCTTATCCTTATAGGAAAAACAGCGGATAGTATAGAGGCTGCTGTTAAAAAAGCAGGTGGAAACGAAGTGAAAATAATACGATGCAATACATATGAAGAAGTGGTAAAAACCGCAAGAGATTGTGCAACTTGTGGTGATGTTGTATTGTTATCGCCTGCGTCAACCAGTTTTGATATGTTTGCTAATTTTGAGGAACGTGGCAATCTTTTCAAAAAGCTCGTTAATGAATTATAGGAGGAAAGTACCTTGAAG
>SVKH01000057.1 GCA_015068545.1 Oscillospiraceae bacterium | reverse complement strand
TTTTTGCGTATTCCACAAGCTCTTTTATCAGACTTCTGTCTGTTAAATCTCCGTCCACATCACACAAGTCGATTAAAAGCTTTTCCATTTCGGTTGGATTCTTCTTATCGGACATTATCTTTTTCAGGGTTTTAATGGCGGTTTTGTGTACCAAGGAAAGCTCTGAAATAATCATCTTTCCCGGATAGTTGAACATCTTAACACCCTGAGGTACATCACCTTTAAAATTCTTCTTTACAACAAGATCATCGTAATACTCCCTGTATTCAGGTGGAGTAAGACCGGTTGTGAATACAATCAGCTTTTTTCCCTTTAGCTTTTCCAGATTTTTTGTGATAAGTGATACGCCGGCAATTACCTCGGCGTACAAGCCACCTCCATAGATAATGGTGTCATACTGGCTTAAATCTTCCGATTTCACCTCTGACGCGTTTGCCACCTTGCAAGACAATTCTTCTCCAATCCACTCTGCGTAGCTTTTAGTGGAGCCGTATTTTGATTTGTAAATAACTATCGCTTTCATTTTCTATCTCCCGATTACAAAAATTATATATGTTAAAATCATTTTATGCCATCTATACAGCTTTAATTACAATTAAAACTGCCTAAACTTTTCACTAAGTTTATTCTGTAATTTTATCACAAATTGAAATAAATTGCAACAGTCAAACTTTTTCAAATCTCCCCTATAATTTTGATTGACTTTAATCAGGTATTTTGGTATAATTCCCCTTTGGAGGGACGAAAAATGACAGAAAAAACAACTATGTTCGCGTGCGAATCCAGTATGATAACCCAAGGAGTTGTAAACAACCTTCTTCCTATATTACTGGTAATCTTTAAAGACCAATTCGGAGTATCTTACAGCTTGCTTGCAAATCTATTACTGCTTAACTTTGTAGTACAGCTATTTACAGATATATTCGCAATCAAAATAGTAAATAAACTAGGCTACCGTGCATCGGGTATACTTGCTCAATGCTCCGCAGGTTTGGGACTTATATTCATAGCTACCCTGACATCTGTAATTCCGGTATATCCTGCCTTGCTTTTGTCGGTACTATTCACTGCATTTGGTGGAGGAATGCTAGAAGTGATGGTAAGCCCCATAGTGGAAAATCTCAGCTATGGTTCTTCCTCTTCCAGAATGAGCCTACTGCATTCCTTTTATTGCTGGGGACAGATGCTTGTAGTGCTAATTTCTTCACTTGCCATCAAGATTTTTTCCGACAGCATATGGCGAATCATACCGGTATTTTGGGCAATAGTGCCTGCTGTGAACATAATATTGTTCCGAGTTGTGCCTATCCCGAAAATACCTAACGAAATCACTCACTCATCACCAATATCGCTTTTTAAGGTTCCTGCATTTTCCTTGATGTGCATTTTGATGCTGTGCGCAGGAGCATCAGAAATCGCTATGGCTCAATGGGCATCAATTTTTGCCCAAAAAGGACTGGGCGTTAATAAATTTTTAGGTGATATATTGGGGCCATGCCTATTTGCCATCCTCATGGGCACCGGCAGAACACTATATGGGCTTTTCGGCAGCAAGCTTAATTTACAAAAAACCTTGATTATTTCAAGTGCAATGTGCCTTGTGTGCTATGTTGCCACAGGCGTTTTGCAAAGTCCATTGCTGGCACTTATCTTTTGTGCATCAACAGGCTTTACCGTTAGTATAATGTGGCCGGGAGTTTACTCCTATTCTGCAAAAAAAATGAACACCGCATCCACTGCGATGTACGGTATTTTGGCGTTATTCGGAGATATGGGATGCTCCATTGGCTCATGGCTTTGCGGAACTGTTTCGGAATACAGTCTAAAAATTCCGTCTGTATTGGAACTGGCAGAAAGGCTTGCACTATCTCCGGAACAAATGGGGCTAAAAATCGGCATAATCGCCACAGGCATATTCCCACTAGTCATGTTGATTTCGCTGGTTGTTTCAAGGATAAAAAAGCTTCAGGTAAAATCGCAGACTAGCATTGAGAAATAACTAAAATTTTGATGATACAATTTACAATATAATAGGCAACAAAAAAAAGCTCGCAGGAAAATATGTGATTTCCTGGAGCTTTTTACTTCAATATGTACCAATACATAAGAGCTTGTACTACCGCCAAAACCGGTACCGCTATTCTAAACCGTGGTTTTTTAGTTTTATGACGAAACACTTCCATGCCAAAAAATGCACCTATGCCTCCCATCAATAAGGCGATGGTCAACAGGATTTTTTCGCTGATACGCCAGCTTCCCCTGATTGCACATAATTTGTCAAATCCGTAAATTAGGAATACCGTAAAATTCCACAACAAAGCAAGGCACGCCAAAAAACACCACCCCCATAAACGTTCCTATAATACTAATATTATACCGCTATTCTCCTCCTAATGTCAACATTTTTTTGTTAAATTTAAGTTACATGATGTATCACTATCTTGAACGTGGGAATATTATGTGGTACAATGGTTTTGACAGAATCGAAATATGCTAGGCACATCCCTATGGGGATTGATTATTTAAAGGAGGAGATTTTATGGAAAATCTTTTTGATAATTTAAAAAAAGGTATGTCCGTTGCCCTTAATGAAGCGGAAAAACTCACAAAAGTTGTGAAAGACAAAACTGTGAATATCTATGACACAACCAAGCTGAACCTTGCCCTTAGCAACACTCAGGGAAAGGTTGATAAGCATTACCAGAAAATTGGCGAAATTAT
The DNA here is from genome assembly GCA_015068545.1 of Oscillospiraceae bacterium. Lineage (GTDB taxonomy): Bacteria > Bacillota > Clostridia > UBA1381 > UBA1381 > UBA1738. The sequence continues at coordinate 6,927 of SVKH01000057.1, read as the reverse complement.
CTACCAAAGATATCTGGATAACCGAGATGTTGGTGACGATATTGAGGAGTACTGCGAAGAGATTGATGCTTTCTGCAAGGAAATAAACGAGCTTAAAAAACGTATTGCAGAGCTGAAAGATAACCTAGAATGCCCTGCCTGCGGACAGTCCAACAGCAAAAGTGGCGACTACTGCTCAAAATGCGGCGCAAAACTTACATCAAGCAGCAACGACTATGACGATGATGATGTTATCAGGATAGTTGACGTACCTGATGATAACAAAGTTGTGGACATTATCGACTAAAGGAGATAAAATAGCAAACCCTTGTTCAAAACGAACAAGGGTTTGTTTTTTGTGACTATTCTACTATGAACTCACTTTCCGGTATAACTTCCGCTTCGCACAGCGGTTTCATACCTGCAAGGCTGTCCCATACCATGACTTTGATTTCATCAATGTCACCAGTAAGAGTTGTGTTTATTTCCTCACCAGTGTACGGAGTAGATGTAAGAGTGACAAGCTTTCCTGCATTATAGCCTGCTATGATAATTTCGCAAGGATCTTCAATATTTACTGGAATGACATTTACAAAACAATCAGAACCTTTTTTTGAAACAGATGCTGTTATATATGGAATCAGTTTTTCCCAACGCGCATATAATGTTTGATTGGATGTTGTTGTAACTTTAGAATCATTAGTCACTAATGAGCCACCATCTTGAGCTGTATACCACCCAATAAAAATATATCCTTTTCTTGTTGGAGTTGGGAGTGCGTAGTATGTGGAATCATATGTTATACTTATGCTGTGTTTATCTATGTTTCCGCCAGTAGCATCGAGATAAGCAGTATAACTATTAGGATTCCAATGAGCGTATAGAGTTTGAGCTGATGATAACCAAACTACGCTGCTATTAGTAATTTGCGTGCCACTGGAAGCTGATGTATACCACCCTGCAAAAGTATAACCTGTTCTACTTGGAGTGGGAAGTGAGCCGTAAGTTGTACTGTTAGTTACAATCATAGAGGAAATAGGTGTTGTTCCTTGGTTTGCGTTGAAATTAACAGTATATCGCTTATTAGCAACGAATGTTCCAGTAGAGCGACCACTGCTTTCATTACCTGCGGTATCCCATACATAAACGTGCACCTCATACGCACCGGCTCCACCATATTTACTTGTGTCTATTGTGTGCATGAAATCTGCGCCATACATTGTTATTGGGTAACCATCGCTGTAGTTCGGGCCATATACGTTGAGCCATGCACGGACTATCTTTTCGCTTGCAGAACAATTTATTGTAAATGAAGTGTCGCTAATATTACTTACAGTTAAGTTGTTTATTTGTGGCTTTGTTAAATCGTCGGCAATATGTAAATTTTCTATGCCTCCACCAGTCTGATTCCCATCGTCATCAAAAATATAAATATGTACAGAATACCATCCTTCACCGCCATAGTCGGAAGTATTTATTGTGTAACTGAAATTGTTAAATACAGGTATAGAAAAACCATTACCACTATTACCGCCTGGACCGTATACGATGATATATGCTCTAGTTACTGCAATATTATCATAGACATCACAATTTATAGTAAATGATTTACTGCTTATCCCTGACGGTCTCACTGCACATATAACAGGATTTTCAGAATCTGTAACTGCATTAATATCATTTAGAGCAGCGCAAGTGAAATTCCCTTTTTTATCATAAATGTAGACATGAACAGAGTAATTACCTCTTCCACCATAGTCAGCAGTATTTACTGTGTAACTGAAATTGTTAAATACTGGTATGGAAAAACCATTACCGCTATTACCGCCTGGACCATACACTATGATATACGCGCTTGTAACAGCAATGTTGTCATAAACCTCACAATTTATAGTAAATGAATTACTGCTTATATTAGAAGCATACATTTTACACATCACGGGCGATTCTGAGTCGCTTATCGCATGAATATCTGATAAAGCTGAACTTGTTTTATTTCCTGCCATATCATAAACATAAACGTGGACGCTGTAAAGTCCTTCACCACCGTAGTCTGCCGTGTTTATTGTGTGGGTAAAACTATTAGACACGGGGATAGTAAAACCGTTACCACTATTACCGCCAGGTCCATAAGGAATAATATAAGCACTTGTAACTCCAATATTGTCATAAACCTCACAATTTATAGTAAATGAATTTTCACTAACATTAGAAACACTTAGATTATTGATGACAGGTGCTTCGGTATCAGGTGGAGTAACTGCACCTGTGGAATAGTTAGGAACCCCAAAATAGTAGTTAGATAGACCGTATCTAGTTCGATTATACACACCGTCACCGTTGCTGCTGCCATTATTATTTGTATTTCCTTCAATGGTTGTAAATGAATTTCCGCTTACGCTTTCTACAATACCAACATGACTCCACGAACTGGTAAAAAACAAATCTCCAGGCTGAGGAGTATATGAGCTTCCTGAATAATAGGAAATATTAAAATTAGAAGAGCTGCATCCGGCTCTTGATGAATTCTTTAGTATTGTCGTTGGTATATTGGCTTGTCTTGCACACCATGACACAAAAGTTGCGCACCATGGATAATCACTTCCGCCATTGTGTGTTCCGCCATAATACCAATAATTGTATTCACAGTAATTGTTATATGAATGAGAGCCATCATTCCACCCTGATAAGTCAGCGTCACAGTTTCCCTCACGATAACCAACTTGGCTTTTTGCCACATTGATTATATCTGTTCTTTGGTTCCCCGATAGATTTACGTTCGTTAGTCTTTGATAATAGGTGCTATTCTTATACGCTGTTGAACATGTGTATACCGGTGCAACAGCAGAAACAGGTGTAATATGTACACAGCTAAGCATTATACATAAGCTCAACACCAGACTTACTATTCTCTTCATTTCAAAAGTCCTCCTAAAATTAAAAAATGCGCCCACCGAAGCAGACGCATAAAAACGCAAACTCCGATAGTCGCCAAACTATTCTCAACAAAATAGGATAAACTCCCATAAACAAAGAGAAGGATTTGCGTTTTTATCAAATTCAATCTTTGTTTATGAGCATACAGGAAAAAATCCCTATATTATAAAAATATAGAGTTCACCCTTGTTTTGTTGAATTTATAGTTTGGCACAATTATTATATCACATTTTTTAAATTTATCAATATAATTTCATAAAAAAAGCATTTACCGATAATAATTAACGATAAATGCTCTTAAATATATTCAAAATTTTATGTGAAAATGCGATAAAATAGTGCAGATCGGACGAAAGTCACCGCAAGGGTTACCCGACGGCGTACGTTGGTACGCCGAGGGTGACTTTCGTTTGATATGTGCATTTTAGCGCATTTCTGCACAGCAGCACTTCTTTGCTTCTACTGCTTCCTTTGCCTTTTTCACAATATTCTCTACTGTAAGACCATAAATTTCAAACAGTTCCGCAGGCTTTCCGGATCTGCCGAACTTATCGGTACCAATCATCTTTACTACGCAAGGAGCTTTGTCTGTTACAACTTCCGCAACAGCACTACCCAAACCACCATAGATGGAGTGTTCCTCTGCTGTTACTATTGCACCTGTTTCCTTTGCTGCCTTTGCGATAATGTCGCTATCGATTGGCTTGATTGTGTGGATATTAACCACTCTTGCGGAAATGCCTTCCTTGGCAAGTTCCTCACTTGCAGTAAGTGCCATCTGCACCATAAGTCCTGTTGCAATTATAGTAACGTCTGTGCCGTCCTTTAGCTGAACGCCTTTGCCAATCTCGAACTTGTAGTCTGCAGGATTAACGTCCTCAACAGCAAGTCTTCCGAATCTCATATATACAGGGCCTTCGTGGTCGATTGCTGCCTTAACCGCAAGTCTTGCTTCGATATCGTCAGCAGGATTTATTACTACCATGTTTGGAATAGTTCTCATAAGCGCAATATCCTCAAGACATTGGTGAGAAGCACCATCTTCACCTACCGAAATGCCGGCATGAGTTGCACCGATTTTTACATTTAAATTTGTGTAGCCTATGGAGTTTCTCACTTGCTCAAATGCTCTGCCTGCAGCGAACATGGCAAAAGTAGACGCAAACGCAATCTTACCAGTAGATGCAAGTCCTGCCGCTACACACATCATATTACCTTCTGCAATACCCGCATTGAAAAATCTTTCCGGATATACTTGCTTGAAATTGTCTGTTTTAGTTGATTTTGAAAGGTCCGCATCAAGGACAACAATTCTCTCGTCCTTACCGTATTCTACCAATGCTTTTCCGTAGGATTCTCTTGTTGCTGTCTTTGCCATTATAAACTCGCCTCCAAATTCTTAATAATCTCATCCAACTCTGCCATAGCAGTATCATATTGCTCCTGATTAGGGGCTGAACCATGCCAGCCTGCGTTATTTTCCATAAAGGAAACATTCTTACCCTTTACCGATTTCATAATAACGGCAGTTGGCTTACCCTTTGTAGCCTTTGCCTCATTTACTGCATTTTCCAAAGAATTGAAGTCGTGAGCATCGGCAAGAACCACGTTCCATCCAAAGCTTTCAAACTTTTTGTCAATAGGAGTAGGGTTCATAACCTTAGTTACGTCACCGTCTATCTGAAGTCCGTTAAAGTCCACAAAGATTGTAAGATTATCAAGTCCGTAATGTGCGGCAAACATAGCCTGCTCCCAAACCTGACCTTCCTCTAGCTCACCATCACCAAGAATGGCAAAAACTCTGTAATCCTTTTTATCTATCTTACCGGCAAGAGCCATACCTCCTGCTGCCGAAATTCCCTGTCCAAGTGAACCTGTGGACATATCAATTCCGGCTACCTTGTTCATATCCGGATGACCTTGCAGGTAGCTATCTGATTTTCTGAAAGTTTTGATGTCTTCTTCCGGAATAAATCCCTTATACGCAAGGATTGAGTATAGTGCAGGACAGGTGTGTCCTTTGGATAGTACCAAGCGGTCACGGTCTGCCATTTTCGGATTTTTTGCATCAACATTCATCACCTCGCAGTATAGGTATGTAACCAAATCTGCGATGGAAAGTGATCCTCCCGGATGTCCTGATGCTGCACTGTACACTGCTGTCAGTGCATTTTTTCTAACTTTGTTTGCAATAATCGCAAGCTCTGTGGCTCTCTTTTGCTCCATTTTCTATTCCTCCTGATTTTTATCTTCTGCATTTTGAAAAGCTATTTCCATTATCTCGCCAAGACGGTCAAATTCCTTTTTCAAATGCAGGTATCCTACAAGTGTCTCAAAGCCTGTTGCCCTGCGGTAATCCACAAGGTCGGCATTTTTAGGCACAGTTCCTGCCTTGGCATTTCTGCCACGTTTGTATATGGCAAGCTCTTCCTCGGTTAAAATAGGTTCAATCGCCGCCATTGCGCTACTTTGTGCCTTTGCCCTGACGTAATGCACATTTAGCTTGTGCAATTTATACGCAGGCATATCCGGGTGCTCACCAAGTAGTTTTTCTCTTGTAAACACTTCATAAACTGCATCGCCCATATATGCAAGCACCAATGCAGGGTAAAGTGATGGATTATTATTACTCATTCTGCGTATGACCATGTTACACCCATAGGTGTGTCCTTTAATATAATATTGCGTGCCTTTAGCTCGTCACGGATTCTGTCCGCTTCGGCAAAGTCTTTGTTCTTTCTGGCTTGATTACGCTGTTCTATAAGCGCTTCTATTTCCGCATCCAAGGACGCTTCTTCCTTTTTTTCAAAAAGTCCCAAAACTCCGCCAAGCTCGGATATTGTATCCAATGTTTCGGTAAGGATGCTCTTTGCGTTGCCGCCTTCCTTTAAAAGCGCTTTGTTTGTTGCCGCTACTATATCAAAAATAGCGGAAACTGCATCGGCTGTGTTCAGGTCATCATCCATTGCATCGGTAAAGCGTGTTTTTGCAGCAGCAAGTGCTTTTTGAAGCTCTACTTCGCTGTCGGATAAATCTCTTTCCACACTACTTTCCAGACTGAACTTTACAGTGTCTATACAGGTGTAAACTCTCTCTAACGCAGACTTTGCCTGCTGCATCAAGGTATCACTAAAGTTTACCGGACTTCTGTAATGGGCTGAAAGCATAAAGAATCTTACAACCTCCGGCTTGTACTTTTCCAAAATATCTCTGATGGTAAAGAAATTACCCAAAGACTTACTCATTTTTTTATTATCAATGTTAATGTAACCGTTGTGCATCCAGTATCTTGCGAAATCGCAACCGTTAGCACACTCGGACTGAGCTATTTCGTTTTCATGATGAGGGAATATTAAGTCCTTGCCGCCTGAGTGGATGTCTATTGTATTGCCAAGGTATTTATTAACCATCGCCGAGCATTCTATGTGCCAACCCGGTCTACCCTTACCCCATGGGCTGTCCCATGAAGGCTCGTCCGGCTTTTCCGCTTTCCATAGCGCAAAATCCATAGGATCTTCCTTTTCATCGGAGATGTCTATTCTTGCTCCTGCCTCAAGTTCTTCTAGAGGTTGGTGTGAAAGCTTTCCGTATCCTTCAAATTTCTTGGTTCTGAAATATACGTTTCCGTTTACGTTGTAGGCATAGCCCTTTTCCTCTAAGGACTTTACCACATCTATGATGGCATCTATATTCTCGGTAGCTTTTGGATGGATATCAGCTCTTTTTATTCCAAGGCTGTCTGCATCCTTAAAATACTCTGCTATAAATCTTTCACCAAGCTCTTTTACCGTAATGCCTTCCTTATTAGCACGGTTAATCATTTTATCGTCTATATCTGTAAAGTTTTGCACAAAGGTTACCTTATATTCCTTGTACTCCAGATATCTTCTCATAGTGTCAAAAACTATGAAAGGTCTGGCATTTCCTATGTGGAAATAATCGTAAACTGTTGGTCCGCAGGAATACATCTTAACCTCACCCGGGGTAATCGGGATAATTCCTGCTTTTCCC
>SVKH01000056.1 GCA_015068545.1 Oscillospiraceae bacterium | reverse complement strand
GGAAGAGATAAAATCCTGCAATAGATTTGGATCTGTCCTTCTTTACGACTATGTAAATAAAGTGGACAGCGAAACCCAGACACAGTTTTCCGCAATTACTGCCAAGATTACCAAAGGCTTATACTGTGTGTGTTTTCGTGGTACAGACCAAAACCTTGTTGGCTGGAAGGAAGATTTTAACATGGCCTTTATAAGCCCAGTGCCGGGGCAGACTATGGCGAAGGCGTATCTGGAAAAGGCTGCTAGGAAAATACGAGGCAAGATAATAGTTTGCGGACATTCAAAGGGCGGAAATTTTGCAATATACTCCTCTGCTATGAGCAATGATAAAACCAAAGCCAAGATATCCTGTATATACAACTATGATGGCCCGGGTTTTGAAAGTAAGTTTTTGCAATCGGCAGAATATGAAAGTATAAAAGGCAAAGTCACAACATTCATTCCTCAGTCCTCTGTGGTAGGTATGCTCTTGGAGCATGAGGATGACTACACCATTATCCATAGTTCAAATAATGTGGGAATAATGCAGCACGATTTTTACTCATGGGATGTTATTTGCCGAAACTTTGTCTATACAGGGGCTATGACCAATGATAGCAGGGCGGTGGATAAAACATTAAAAAGTTGGCTGAATGATATGACCTATGAACAGCGAGAGCTTTTTATAGATACAATTTACAATATTGTTTTAAAAACAAATGCAAAAACAGTCAAGGAGTTGACAGATAACTGGTTCTCAAGTGCAGGTGTGATTTTAAGGTCTGTCAAAGATCTGGATGAGCCAACAAAAAAGGCGGTAAATAAGGCTTTGTTGGAATTTGCTAAATGTGCAAAAAACAGCATATTCACCGTTGGCTCGGAGGAAATTAAGAATCTTTCTGATAGGATAAAGAATAACCATTTAGGAAGCCTATTTTCCAAAAATACAAAAGAGTAAATATGAAAGGGGCTGTAGCAAAATGATTTTTGCTACAGCTTCACTATTATTTAGGGTGGAAGAAAATAGTGCAGAATGGACAAAACGAGCAAAGGTAAGGCTATGCCTTACTTTTGGTTACCCGAAGGCGTACAAAGGTACGTCGAGTGGTGAGTTTTGTTCATAGCACAAAGCGTTAATTGAGGTTAAGTTCGTTGTATAACGAAATTTTACATTCGTTTTTCTGTTATTCAAGAAGTTTTTGTTTATCAAAATGGCTTGAATAAATTATTTTTATGCTTTGTGCGGTCTGTGCATTTTACTACACCCTCTTTTGTCGAAAAAGATGTGAAATATACTTTGCACTTATTGAAATATGTAATGTGTATATAGTGGTACTTTATAAATCGATACACTAAATATAGTGTTATTTTTTTATATTAAGCTAAAAATATACAAAATATACAAAATATACACAAAAGGTTTTTACTCTTTTTACAGTTTAGCCGATTGATTTTTGCATTTGTATATTGTATAATAGAGTTGATATAAAAGACAACTAGTATATTCATATAAATGTGTACAAAAGGAGAAGGCATAAATGAGCTTCAATTTTAAGGAATGGGATGGATTTGAACATGGCACCTGGCGCAAGGAAGTAAATGTCAGGAGTTTTATAAAGCATAACTATACGCCATATGACGGTGATGATAGTTTTCTTGCTGAGCCTACAGATACCACAAAGGAATTGTGGGATCAGGTTATGGAGCTGGCGAAAGCGGAAAGAGAAGCCGGCGGAGTTTTGGATATGGATACAAAGATTATATCTACCATAACATCTCACGCACCGGCGTATCTTAATAAGGACAAGGAAAAAATAGTAGGATTTCAGACAGATAAACCATTTAAAAGAGCTTTGATGCCTTATGGCGGAATACGCATGGCAGAAAAAGCCTGTGCAGATAACGGTTACACAATTGATCCTGAGATAAAGGAGTTTTTCTCTGTACACAGAAAGACTCATAATGCAGGAGTTTTTGACGCATATACTCCGGAGATGAGAGCTTGTCGTTCCAGTCATATTATAACAGGTCTTCCTGACGCTTACGGCAGAGGCAGAATAATAGGCGATTACAGAAGGGTTGCGCTATATGGTGTGGACAGGCTTATAATGGATAAGCGTGAACAGTTGGAAACAACAAGATCAGCTATGTATTCCGAAGTTATCAGAGCTCGTGAGGAGATTGCAGAGCAGATTCGCGCTTTGGAAGCTTTAATGGAAATGGCAGCTAGCTACGGCTTTGATATTTCACGTCCGGCAAAGGATATAAAAGAAGCTATCCAATGGCTGTATTTCGGATATCTTGCGGCTGTTAAGGAGCAGAACGGTGCGGCAATGTCCCTTGGAAGAACTTCAACTTTCCTTGATATATATGCGCAAAGAGACCTAGAAAAGGGTATATACACCGAGAGTGAAATACAAGAAATGGTAGACCACTTCATAATGAAATTAAGACTTATTAAGTTTGCCAGAACTCCTGAGTATAATTCACTTTTCTCGGGAGATCCGCAGTGGGTTACAGAGTCAATAGGCGGTGTTGCAGTCGATGGACGTCACATGGTCACAAAGATGTCCTACCGATATCTTCATACCTTGAAGAATCTGGGACCGGCGCCTGAGCCAAATCTTACTGTGCTTTGGTCTACAAGACTTCCGGAAAACTTTAAAAGATACTGTGCTAAGGTTTCAATAGAAACATCATCAGTACAGTACGAAAATGATGACATCATGCGTGTTACTCATGGTGATGACTACGCCATAGCTTGCTGTGTATCCTCTATGAAGGTTGGTAAAGAAATGCAGTTTTTTGGTGCAAGAGCAAATCTTGCAAAATGTCTTCTTTACGCAATTAACGGCGGTGTAGACGAGATATCAGGAAAGCAGATTGCACCAAAGTTCAGACCGGTCACATCGGAGTATCTAGACTATGATGATGTTATGCAAAAGTACGATGAGATGATGAAGTGGCTTGCTGGTGTGTATGTTAATATGCTGAATATTATTCACTATATGCACGATAAATACTGTTACGAAAAAATCCAGATGGCTCTTCATGATAAAAATGTAACACGTTGGTTTGCAACAGGTATTGCTGGGCTTTCTGTCGTTGCGGATTCATTATCAGCAATAAAATATGCCAAGGTAAAGGCAATCCGAAATGAAGAAGGAATTGTAGTTGATTACGAAGTTACAGGAGATTTCCCGAAATATGGAAATGATGATGACCGCGTAGATTCCATTGCCTATGATGTTATTCATAGATTTATGGAGCACGTTAGAAAGAATCATACCTATCGCGGTAGTATCCCTACCACATCCATCCTTACTATTACATCCAATGTGGTTTACGGTAAGAACACAGGTGCAACTCCAGATGGAAGAAAGAAGGGAGAACCCTTTGCACCAGGAGCAAATCCTATGCATCGCAGAGATACATCAGGTGCAGTTGCATCCCTTGCGACAGTGGCAAAATTACCGTTTAAAGATGCTCAGGACGGTATTTCAAACACATTTTCTATCATACCTCAGGCTTTGGGAAAGGAAGATATGATTTTTGCCGGAGATATTGAGGTAGATATAGAATGTAATAGCGGAGCTTGTACTTCGCCAACACTTTTTGAAGGATTAGATTCAGATATATAATATAAAACAGGAGGAAAAGACTATGCCTGCTACACAAAATCAGATAGATAATTTGGTTTCGCTACTTGACGGATATGTACAAAAGGGCGGACACCACCTTAATGTTAATGTATTCACAAGGGAAACACTTTTAGATGCTCAGGCTCACCCTGAAAGATATCCTCAGCTTACCGTTCGTGTAAGCGGATACGCTGTTAATTTTATTAAGCTTACTAAAGAACAGCAGGACGAGGTTATCTCAAGAACCTTCCACGACAAGATTTGACATGAAAGGGTATATTCATTCTAAGGAGTCTTTTGGTACGGTAGATGGCCCGGGGATACGGTATGTTCTATTTATGCAAGGCTGTCCTATGAGGTGTGCCTATTGTCACAATCCGGATACATGGGAGTTTGGAAAGGGAACAGAGGTCACACCGGAAGAGATAATAAACGAATACGAAAAGAATCGTGAGTTTTATCAAAATGGCGGTATTACCGTATCGGGCGGTGAACCACTTATGCAGATAGATTTTGTTACCCGTTTGTTTCAACTGGCAAAGGAAAGCAAAATACATACCTGCCTTGATACATCAGGAGTTGTTTTTGATGAAAATAATCCGGAAATTATCAAGAAGATAGACGAGCTTTTAAAGGTGTGTGACCTTGTTATGCTGGATATAAAGCAAATTGACAACGACAAGCACAAAGATCTGACCGGATTTGAAAATAGTGGTATTCTTTCCTTTGCACGTCATTTAGAAGAGCTTAAAAAGCCCGTATGGATCAGGACAGTGGTAGTTCCCAAAATAACGGATGCTAGTGAATATCTTATCCGTCTTGGTGAATTTATAGGCAGAATGAAAAATGTAAAAGCTATTGATGTTTTGCCATATCACACCATGGGAGTGAAAAAGTATGAGGAGCTTGGTATCGGCTATAAGCTTGACGGAGTGAACCCGTTATCAAAACAGGATCTTGAAAAAGCAAAGAAAAATATTATGACAGGAATCAGATCTGTCAGATAGATTTTGGAGGGAATATGGAACCGAAGGATTATATTTTAGTCAGGATAGAAGGAGAGTATGCCTATCTGAAGGATATAATGACGGATAATGAGATGTTTATTGCTCTTGCCTTGTTGCCGGAGGGTGCCGATATAGGCAGTAAGATTCATTTTGAATGTTTTGAATACACAATAGAACAATAACAAAGCGGTTTTGCCACCACTGCCCATTAGAGGTACAGTAATTTATTAGATGGCGGTAGTAAGAAGTTGGTCACTTTGTCCATGCCCTGTGTGCTTTTTGATTTTGCCAAAAAACTTGCACAGACCTTTAAATCAATATTTATTTTTTATGAAAAAATGAGCTGTAAATTATTATTTTACAGCTCATTTTTGTTATATAAAACTTTAAAAATAATTAAATTTGATTTTTATATCTGCAGGCAGATTTGGAATAATACTTTTTTCTGCCGATTTTACTAATATGTTTACTCTCTTTCTTCCATAGGGATATATGGAGTGTGCTTAATTACATTTTTATATGCAGGACGTATAATCTTGCTGGAATTTACTATTTCTTCTATTCTGTGAGCGCTCCATCCGGCGATTCTTGCGATAGCAAAAATTGGTGTGTATAGCTCTAGTGGAAGCCCCAGCATACTGTAAACAAAGCCGGAGTAGAAGTCTACGTTTGCGCTTACAGGTCGATTTCGTTTTTCCTTTAAAAGCTCAGGAGCAATTCTCTCAACCATCTCATATAGAGCCATTTCCCTTTGCATACCCTTTTCTTCTGCAAGCTTTCCTACATATTTCTTTAATATTGTAGTTCTTGGATCGGATAGGGAGTACACCGCGTGGCCTATGCCGTAGATAAGACCACTCTTGTCAAAAGCCTGTTTGGAAAGAATCTTTTCAAGGTAAGCTCTTACTTCTTCTTCATCTTCCCAGTTTTTTACGTTTTCTTGAATGTCGTGGAACATTTCCACTACTTTTTTATTTGCACCGCCGTGTTTTGGCCCTTTTAAAGAACCGAGGGATGCGGCTACTGAAGAATATGTATCAGTTCCTGAGGAAGAAACAACGTGGGTGGTAAATGTGGAATTGTTACCGCCGCCATGCTCAGCCTGAACCACAAGGCAAATATCCAAAAGTTTTGCTTCAAGTGGAGTAAACTGATTGTCAGGTCTTAGGGTATAAAGAATAGTTTCCGCTGTGGAAAGCTCCGCAGGAGGTGTATGGATAAACAGACTGTGTCCTTTTAGGTAATGGTTGCATGCCTGATAACCGTAAACGGATAGTAGTGGAAAAAGTGCTATAAGCTCCAGACTTTGTCTTAATACATTTTCCACCGATGTGTCGTCTGCTTTTTCATCGTAAGAGTATAAAGTCAGTACACTTCTTGCCAAAGTGTTCATCATATCGCTTGATGGAGCTTTCATGATGATATCACGGACAAAGCTTGTTGGAAGAGTACGATATTCAGCTATTACAGCCTTAAAATCGTCAAGTTGCTTTTGGTTTGGCTGTTCGCCAAAAAGTAAAAGATACACAACTTCTTCAAAACCGAATCTTTCGTCTTTTGTAAAACCGGCAACAATTTGCTCTATATCAACACCATGATAGTACAGCTTTCCTTCGCATGGGATCATTTCGCCATCGTCTATGGTATAGGATTTTACTTCGCCAATTTCAGTAAGTCCGGTAAGTACACCTCGGCCGCTTTTGTATCTCAGTCCTCGTTTAACCTCATATTTATCATACAGGTCGGGATTGATTTTGCCTATTTTTTTGCGTTTATCAGCAAGAATTTGCACTGCTGATGTAATTTCAGAAAATTTATTCATTGGTGTTTCTCCTTATTTTTTATTGAAAAAGCAAGTCTTAAAACAAGTGTTTTCAGGCTCACATGTTTTTTTCGCATTTTTTGAGCTGTAAGTAGTTCTTCCAGAGCTTTTATAAATTTTTCCTCAGAATATTTAAGGGAAAATCCCATAATTCTGTCCTTGAAATCAAGATTTTGTATTAGCTCTGTTGCATCGTTTTGTACAAGAAGAGCATCTCTTATAAAATCTGACCAGAAGGACAGGATAAGGTCTGCATCATCTTTGTTTTCATCTATAAAATCTGTTATATCGTAGGCTGTAAGCAGATTGGAGGACAAAAGATCCTCAAGTTTTTCAAAGGACTTTTCTCGTATGGAGAGAAAATCCTCTTTTTCAATAAGCTTTTCTGCATTACCATAAACTCCTCCGGCATATCTAACAATAAAATCAATGCTTTGGGATAACTGAGGATGTTCAAGTAAAAGCTGTTTTTTTATAAGTTCATCAGATACCGGCGAGAATTTGATATAGCAACATCTGGACCTAATGGTAGGCAGAAGTGAATTTACATTTTCGGCATGGATAATGAAAACAACGTACTGGGGCGGTTCCTCCAGTATTTTTAAAAGGGCATTTTGTGCCTGAGGAGTTATGTCATCACCATGATTTAAAATGTACACCTTTTTTTGGTTTTCAAATGGTTTTACATACGCGTCTGTGATAAGATTACGAATTTGGTCTACCGATATGTTTTTCTTTTTCGGTTCGTAATCTATTGTTTTTATGTCAGGATGCGTGCCGGAAAGCGCCATAAGGCATGGCGGACAGTTTCTGCATGGAGCAGATTGTCTCATGCCACATACAAGTGCGTGTGCAAAAAGCTGTGATGCTTCGTAACTGCCAACGCCCTGTGCACCTTCAAAAATGTAGGCTTGCTGAGTTTTTTCACTGCGAGCATTGGATATTAAGTTTTCTAATATATCCTCATGGAAAATGCGATATCCGTACATGGGCTATACTCCTTGGTTTACTGGATTCTGTAGCAATTTTTTGCATTTTCAAAGGTGATTTGCTCCGCTTCCTCTACGGATACACCTTTGATTTCTGCTATTCTTTCACATACATAGTGGATGTATAATGAACTGTTTTTCTTGCCTCTGTGAGGCTCTGGCGCTAAGTACGGGCAATCTGTTTCTATCATAATACTGCTAAGTGGAACATATTCCAAAACTTCACGGACACGCCTTGCGTTTTTAAACGTGGCAGTACCGCCAAAGGCTATATACATTCCCATATTAAGAACATCTTTTGCCATTTCTTTGCTGCCGGAAAAGCAATGGAGAACTCCTCCTGTTTTTAAATTGTTGCGTAGAATTTCCACAGTATCGCCATGGGCATCACGGTCGTGAATAATAACGGGCAAATCCACTTCGTTAGCAAGGTGAATTTGCTTTATAAACCACTCCTTTTGTATATCCCGCGGGACATCATCCCAGTAATAGTCAAGCCCTATTTCGCCTATGGCTTTTACCCTTTCGTGCTTGGTGTAGCTTCGCAAAATTTCTATATCGTTATCTGTCATGTTCAAAGTATTTTCAGGATGCACTCCGCAGCTTGCGTAGATAAAAGGAAACCTTTCGCATATAGCTAGTATTTCCTTTACAGATTCCACCGAATCGGCGGCATTCATTATCATTCCTATATTATTTTGTTGCATAGAGGAAAGAAGCTCTGTTCTGTCCTCGTCAAATTTTGAGTCGTTATAATGTGCGTGTGAATCAAATAGCATAATTTTCTCCGATTTTATAAGTGTCTTATTATCGCGATAGCGATTCCCAAAATAGCTCCGGCAAATACTTCAAAAGGTGTATGTCCCAAAAGCTCTTTTAGTCTTTTATCTGTTTTTGCAAAGTCTGCGTGTTCCCATTCTTCCACTATCTTATTTAGTATTTTCGCCTGTTGGCCTGCGGCACGTCGAACTCCTGCAGCATCATACATTACCACAAGAGCCAGTACCACCGAAATGGCAAAGGCCGTACTGGAGAAACCTTCTGTAATAGCAACGGATGTAGTCAAACTGGTAACAAAGGAAGAATGTGAGCTTGGCATACCGCCGGAGCCGATAAATCTTCTAAAGTCTATCCTTTTGCTCTTTATTAAAACGGTAACAACTTTAATAAACTGTGCTATAAACCATGATATAAAGCAGGTTACAAGCACACTGTCTGTCCAGAAATTCATACAAATACCTTCTTTAATTTATTTTAGGAACGTCTTGAAAGTAATAATTTACATAGATTTGTAAGCTCGGTGTTTTCGGGGAAAATACTAAGTGAATCAAGAGCTTTATTTGTGTATTCTTCTGCTAGTTCTACAGATTTATCGTAACCGCACAGGGTAATATATGTGGATCTGCCGTTTTGAGCATCGCTTCCTATTGGCTTACCAAGTTCCGCCTCATCACCATAGGCATCCAGTATATCATCTTGAATCTGAAATGCTATACCAAGATTCAGGCAGAATGAGTCAATAGCTGCTATCTGCTCGTCTGTTGCGCCGGATAGTATTGCACCTACCACACCGGCTGCACGGATTAGTGCTCCGGTTTTTAATGAATGGAGATATTTAAGAAGCTCCATATCCTCATTGCAGCTTTCTATGTCAACTACCTGACCGCCTATCATACCCTCAGTACCGGATGCAGTAGCAAGGCAGGATATAGCCTTTAGAACCAGTCTATCCGGAACTTGATCCGATTCGTACTCTGAAACTACTTCAAACGCTTTGTTCAAAAGTGCATCTCCTGCCAAAATAGCCATTGCTTCACCGAAAACCTTATGATTGGTAGGTTTGCCTCTTCTAAGGTCGTCGTTGTCCATGCTAGGAAGGTCATCGTGTATCAGGGAATAGGTGTGGATCATCTCCAGTGCACAGGCAAATGGCAGGCAAATCTCAGGGTTTTTACCACACATTTTGGCTGTCATCAGCATTATAACCGGTCTTAGTCTTTTACCTCCTGCAAACAGGCTGTATGCCATTGCTTCGTATATCTTCTTTTGAGGATTATCCTGCACAGTAAGATATTTTTTAAGAGCGTTATCGGTCATTTTGATGTATTCTTTCATAGTATTTCATCCTCGTATAATAAAAGTAGTAGTTTTTAGAGTTCCTCTCCAAGAACTATGTTATAATTGTTTAGATGCTGTGGATTGGTTATCTCATCCTACCATTCGATGGTTCTCGAAAGGCTCCAACCAC
>SVKH01000055.1 GCA_015068545.1 Oscillospiraceae bacterium | reverse complement strand
TGGACTTATAAAGGCTGCCGAGATTATCGAGGACGGCAGAATTGATGAATTTAAAGAGAAAAAGTATTCTCAATTCCAAAATGAAATAGGAAAGAAGATTCTATCGGGAGAAACAACTCTTGAAGAGCTTTCTGCTTATGCTGAAAATATGAAAAAGCCTGAGCTTCCGCAAAGCGGCAGTCAGGAATATATAGAAGCTGTAATTAACTCTATAATGTTTGGATAAAATGTTTGGATAATACAATTAACCGGAATTTATAAAATCGGAAAATTACATAAGGTATGTTATAAATTACTCGGTATATTAAGAAAAAACTTTCTTTTTCTGATTATTCATTGACAAGATATGAGATTATTCTGAGCGTAAAGCTATATTAAATCACATCGGATATTTGAAAGGAATATGCTATGACTTTTGAAGAAAGAGCAAGGGAATTAGTAGCGAAAATGACCTTTGCGGAAAAGATGGCACAACTGAAATACGATGCACCTGCCATTGAAAGGCTGGGAGTGCCTGCATACAACTGGTGGAATGAGGCTTTGCACGGTGCGGCAAGAAACGGCACCGCAACAGTATTTCCGCAGGCTATTGCTATGGCGGCAAGCTTTAATCCTGAGCTTATGGAAAAAGTTGCTGTGGCAATTTCCGATGAAGTGCGTGCGAAATACAACGCTGTACGCAAAACCGGCGAAACGCAGATTTACGAGGGCTTGACCTGTTGGTCTCCTAATATAAACATATTCCGCGATCCAAGATGGGGCAGAGGCCACGAAACCTATGGTGAGGATACATACCTTACCGCTGTCATGGGGACTGCATTTATAAAGGGATTGCAGGGTGACGGAAAGTACCGAAAAACCGATGCTACCCTTAAGCATTATGCTGTTCATTCCGGCCCTGAGGGAGTAAGACACGGCTTCAATGTGGATGTCAGTGAAAAGGATCTGTACGAAACATATCTTTGGGCATTTAAGTACTGCATAGATAATGCAAAACCGTCGGCGGTTATGGGTGCGTATAATGCGGTAAACGGAGAACCGTGCTGTGCAAGCAAGACACTCTTAGAGGATATACTGCGCGGAGAATTTGGATTTGACGGATACGTTGTTTCCGACTGCGGAGCAATATGTGACATCAATAACCACCACAAAGTAACCGAGAATGAAGCGGAAAGTGCGGCACTTGCAGTTAATAACGGCTGTGACTTAAACTGCGGAACAGCATATCAATGGTTAAAGACTGCCGCTGCACTTAATCTGATTGATGAAGATACAGTGACAAAGTCTGTTGAAAGACTCTTTACCGCAAGATTCAGGCTGGGGATGTTTGATGAGGATTGTGAATACGACAACATTCCGTACGATGTAATCGAGTGCGACAAGCACAGAGCTTTAAACAGGCAGATGGCACAGGAAGGAATAGTACTCCTTAAAAATAACGGAATACTGCCTCTTGATAAATCCAAAAAGATTGCTGTTATCGGTCCTAATGCGGATTCGGTAAAGGTGCTTTTGGGAAATTACAACGGAGTTCCTTCCATATATAATACACTTTTAAGAGGAATCATAGAAGAGAGCGAAGCGAGAGTAAACTATGCAATGGGCTGTGACCTTTGTGTAGCGGATAAGGCTCTGGGGGACAAGTCAAGAGAGGCTGTGGCTTGTGCGGAAAATTCTGACGTAGTTATTATGTGTATGGGACTTGACCCGTCCTATGAGGGTGAAGAGGGAGATGCGTATAACGCAGAAATGAGCGGTGATAAGCCGGATATTGAACTTCCTGACCTTCAGAGAAAATTGATAGAAAAAATTGTGGCACTTGGAAAGCCGATAATCTTTGTAAATGTTACAGGAAGCTGTATAAATCTTGCATACGAGGATAAAAACTGCGACGCGGTTATCCAATGCTTCTATCCGGGAGCAGAAGGCGGCACTGCACTTGCGGATGTGATTTTCGGCAAGGTATCTCCAAGCGGAAGACTACCTGTAACCTTCTATAAGTCCACCGAGGATTTACCTCCCTTTGAGGATTACAGTATGAAAAACCGTACATATAAATTCTTTAAAGGCGAGCCTTTATATCCTTTCGGATTTGGACTTACATATACGGATATTAAAGAAAACTGGATTGACGAAAACACCGCAATCATCACAAATACAGGTAATTATGATACCAACTATTCGGTTTTGAAATATGAATACATACCGCATAAGAGCTTGTGCGGAATCAAAAAGATTTTTATTGAAAAAGGACAGACTATTAAGGTTACATTCTAATGATCGGAGTGGATTTGTTTCGTGTTTTTTCGGTATTCAAGAGGAGTCATACCGACTTTTCTGCAGAATAAGCTGGAAAAACTGCTGATATTTTCATAGCCCAGCAGCTCAGCAATCTGACCAACACTAAGATTTGTATATTTTAATGAGTCCTTTGCGATATCGAGCTTCTTGGTCATAATGTAGTTTTGCGGAGAGATACCGAACTCCTTTGTAAACAGTCGGAAGAAGTATGATGTGCTTACGGAAAGCTGCTTGCAAATATCGTTAATTGATGATGTGATGCCGTTTGTATCGATATAGGCTTTTCCGATTTCGGCAACCGACATAGACGGAGCATGGCAGGATGCAAAATCTGACAGCTGACAAACAGTTTCAAACAGCAGCTTTTCAACTGTTCTGAATGATTCTTCATCAGACTTCTGCTCTTTCAGGACCTCGATTATGTTTTCCAGCTGCAGAGCTGAGTTGAGACCTTTAAATATGGTTATGTTTTCGATGTTATATGCTGATAACAAGCCTGACATAAAGATGGTATTTGAAACAGCGCACCAGATTTGCTTCCACGGATGTTTTTTATCTGCACAAAAGGTGTAGGAATAACCGGGAGCAAGCAGGAGAAAATCCCCCTGGGAGACAGAAATCTTTTTATCCTGCTGATAAACAACAGCGCCACCTTCACATACATAAATCAATGTATAGAAGTTTCGAAACTCTGTGCTGTCCGATGCGGAATCAGGAAAAGTTACACCGCCCCATACAGTATAGAAGGGATAATGCTTAGGCCGTGATAGTACATATGAGATCATACCGGTTGAAGGATTGTTGGTATTCATAAAATAGTCCTCCTTAAGGTTATGCACGATTTGCATAAAAAAATGGAAATAATTAATAATTGAATTGTGCATATAACATAGTTTATAATTAAGATAGCACAAATGGATGGGGAAAGTCAAGAGATAAATTGATTTGATACAATTTACTTTTAGTTTTATGAAAGGAATGGTGAATTCATGAAAAGATTTTTGGCTCTAATCCTTGCCGTATCCATGGTAATGGGACTTACGGTAACTGCCTATGCCGAGGAAAATCCTCTGGAGGGACTGTCTAAAAATACGGCAAAAATTATTTTTGACAGGGATGGATGCATAAAATCGGATAATGTCACCCGCGTTGGTTACAAGGGTAATGTGGAAATGGTTGGAGGTAAATATGCCTTAAGGCGTGACCACTCCATCGAGGACGGAAGACATATACAGGTTGTGACAGATAACGAATGGCTGTATGCTCCAAACGGTACTACCGTAGAAATTGAGATTGAGTATTACGATGTCGGAAACGGATTTATGACCTTAAGATATAACGGAGTAAATGATATTAAATGGTGGGAAGGCTTTACAACCATTTGGTCAGAAACCGAAAAGCTTACAATGACCGACACAGGCGAATGGAAGACATATACCTTCTATATCGAGGATATGAAGGCTATGCAGGAATTTGAAAATACCGACTTTCAGGTTTCCCTATGGACACATCAGTACGGTGTTTCACCGGGGGATGCCTACATAAGATCAATCACCATAAGAAAGGTTGTTCCAAGAGAACCTCTTAAGCTTACCACAGAATCTGCGTGTATCGGAAACAACTTTGGACCAAACGAAGATAAAACCATAAAAGCTAAATTCGCAAATTCAACAGAATTTGGAATTAAAACTGAAGTTACATATAAGGTTTGTGATTACGACGGTAACGATTTAACAGGAACTGTTTTAAAAGAAGGAACATTTGAGCTTGAAAATGAGCCGAATGGCGAGAGTGAATATGTTTTCGATTTAAACGACCTTACGAAATTCAGTGTATACAGAATTTATATGGAAATGAAGCATTCCGTTGACTATTATGGCGAAACGGTAGAGGTAGTTGACGAAGAGCCGATAGGATTTTCAATAATCAATAAGCCGGAGATGCACGAGAGAAACAAAGTGATAGGCATTAACGTGCATATGGACAAAGGTATGGAAGAAAACCATGTGCTTGCGGGATATGCCGGATTCGGACAAATAAGAGAAAGTGTTTACTGGTTTGTCACAGACCCTGAGGCGGACGGAACTTATGTAATACCGGAAGAATACAGACAGAACTACGAAGGCGCAGATAAATACAATGTAGGATCATTATTCCTTGCAACCTATGGACCGACGGGCTATCTTGACAGTGCACCATATGATGTATATCATCTTCCGTCATCGAATAAAGCCCGTAAAGCGTATGCAGATTATTGTAAGTTTGTTCTTGAGCAAGTACCTACAATAGATTATGTTTCACTGTGGAATGAGCCGGCGCATCATGGTAATGAAGTAAATCCGGCGTCAAACTACGTTGGATTGATTAAAGAAGCTTATCCGGCGATAAAAGCAATGAGACCGGATTTGACGGTTATCGGCGGCGGCGTAGCGCAGGCTGACGTGGACTATCTGGAAGATATATTAGAAGCAGGCGGCGGCGAGTATATGGATGCTGTTACATTCCACCCATACGACTGGTCCGGCGGTACATATAATCTTAAATGGCTTGAAGGCAATATACAGGCTGTAAACGATTTGTTTATAAAATATACCGGCAGTAAGAAGCCTATCATACTTGACGAAATGGGTATGCATACCGACGGTGCTCTCGGAGGCGGAGAGACTTCAACCGCTAAATATGCCGAGGACGAGCAAGGTGCGAGCTACATGAAGATATTTGGTATGGGAAGATCGAAGCACCTTCTTGATGGTATGTATTACTACGACTTAGTTGATGACGGTATGTTGACTACTACTCCGGAGCACAACTTCGGACTTGTGGAAAGCTGCTTTGATACAGGAGGTATGAGATACAGCGCAAAACCGGGATTTGTCCAGATGGCAGGCCTTAACAAGTTTATGTGGGATGCAGAGGGTGTTGAGTGTGTTGAAAAGGACGGCATATGGTTTTGCAACTTCAAGAAGCCAAACGGCGAAAATATCGCTATCGCGTGGACAGAAGCGGGCAGCGAGTGTAACGCAGATTTGAATCTTGGCGATAACGAAATTGAAGTCTTTGATATGTACACAAACTCTCTTGGCAAAATGACCTCAGGAAACGGAGTTCATACAGTAGGACTTACAAAACATCCGATATATATAAAAGGAAACTTTACAAGTCTTGCAGTGGAAAAATCAAACAACGGAATCGGGCTTTCCTATACTGCAACTCCTGATGATGCTTTCCGGATAGAGTATGTTACTGATAAAGCAGTAGCCCTGAAGGCTGAGTGTGATTTTCCTGACAGCGTGGTGGGTGCAGAAATGACCGGCACAAGCATTCCTATTGAAACCACAAATGAAGCCGGAGGCACCGGATACGCAACTGTAAAGATTTATAACGGTGATGACCTTGTTTATATAGGCCAGCCGGAAATAAATATAGAAGATGCATTTATGATAGGTGTTGAATCGAAGCAGATTGCGGCAAATGACAGTAACCACTGGCATCTGGCAACAACCATCCATAATTCATCTAATACAAGATCTATAAGCGGAACCTGCCGTATTATCGAGGTAAACGGACAGGCAGTAGATAATGAGCCGGAAATTTTTGAAAATTTAATGCCGAGCGAGAAGATAACTCTGTTCCTTAACCTTCACGAAATGATTAAGAAACGAAATGTTGACTTAAAGGTGGAGGTAACGCTCACAAACGGATATAGTAAAGTGATCGAAAAGGAACTTGACTTTACGGCTGCTATGTATGCCGAAACTCCGCCGAAGATAGACGGAATAATAGAAACAGGCGAGTGGAAGGGAGTCTGGCTGACAGCGGATACCGAGGACAGAGCCGACTATAACACAGGTAAATGGAACGGACCTGATGATTTATCTATTGACGCAAATCTTATGTGGGACGAGAAATATCTATACTTCGGAGCTGTTGTAACCGACGATGTTTTCTGCAACGAAAAGATGGCCCCCGGTGATATGTGGAACGGAGATAACATTCAGTTCGGTATAGAAAACCGTGTTAATAAAGGGGATTTCAGAATCGGAATGGGAGGAACCGGAGGAAGTAACTATACCGAAGTCGGTATTGCACGTTTAGGTGATGGAACCCTTGCAACTTACAGATGGAAGACTCAGGACAGTGTGAACCCTGTGGGAGAAATTCCAAACTGTCTGCTTGAAATATCAAGAAAAGAAAACAAAACATATTACGAGTTTGCAATTCCGTGGACGGAAATGATTTCTCCGGATTATGTCCTTGACCCTACCGAGGTGTTTGGCTTCTCAATATGCTTAAACGAAAGTGACGGCGGAGAAAGAAAGGGCTGGCTGGAGTATAACGGAGGTATCGGTAGAATAAAGAATACGATATTGTTCGGTAAGATGAAGCTGGTAAAATAATAAAAACGTTTCTAAACAGTGTCGGAGAGCGCTGAAAAATAAATAAAAAGAAAGGAAAATTTAAAAATGAAAAAAAGTAAGATTTTAAGCTTTATGCTGGTACTGGCTATGGTGCTTAGCTTTGTACCGATGGTAATGGTGAGTGCGGATAGTAGTGTAATCTACTCAGAGGATTTCGACGGGGAAACAAAGGAAGGACTAAAGTCACAGGGCTATACCTTAAAGGACGATGAAAGCCGTATAGAGATTGCAGATAATAAGGTAGTGGCAAAAACATCAGTGGGCGGTTCAGGCTTTAACTTTAACTTCCTTTCAGCAGAAGCTAAGGGGCTTGTAAGAGTTAAGTATGACGTAAAGCTATCTCATAATGGTTATGATGTTAACAAGTCAGCATTAAAGACAGATGCAGGAGATATTCCGCTTATATTCTTTAGTGCCTACGGCACAATTTCACAAGACTATGATTTAAACTCATGGACTGCAACGCTTAATGAGGTTGAAGGAGTGAAATACTGGACACACTGGTACAATGTTGACCTGCTGCTTGACTTTGACAACAACACAATCACAGTAAACCTGAAGAACCTTGATGATGGCTCAATGGCTATTTCAGACCTTGTATGGAACTATGATTTATCAGGAGTCAACACAATCAAGGGATTTGATACATACGGCTGGACACATGGTAACGTAGCAGATACAGGCTATGACAACCTGCTTATCGAATATGTTGAAAGACCTGATCCTAACATAATCTACTCAGAGGATTTCGACGGGGAAACAAAGGACGGATTAAAGGCTCAGGGCTATACCTTAAAAGATGATGAAAGCCGTATAGAGATTGCAGATAATAAGGTATGGAACTATGATTTGTCAGGAATCAACACAATCAAGGGCTTCCACACATATGGCTGGACACATGGCGATGTAGCAGATACAGGCTATGACAACCTGCTTATCGAATATGTTGAAAGACCTGATCCGAACACAATCTATTCAGAAAACTTTAACGGAAAGACAACAGCCGACCTTAAGTCACAAGGCTACACTATCGAAGGCGGCGACAATCTTATCGTAATTGAAAACGATAAGGTAGTAGCAAAGACAAGCGAAGGCGGTGTAGGCTTTAACTTCAACTTCCTATCAGCAGAAGCAAAGGGACTAGTTAGAGTTAAGTATGATGTAAATCTGTACAACGCATCTTTTGACGTTAATAAGTCAAAGCTGTTTACAGATGGAGCAGATATTCCGCTAATCGCCTTTGGTGCATACGGCTCAATATCACAGGATTATGACAATACTACATGGACAGCAACACTTAATAAGGTAGAGGGTGTAGGCTACGGCACACACTGGTACAATGTTGACCTGCTACTTGACTTTGACAACAACACAATTACAGTAAATATGGAGAACCTTGATGACGGCTCAATGGCTATTTCAGACCATGTATGGAACTATGATTTGTCAGGAATCAATACAATCAAGGGCTTCCACACATATGGCTGGACACATGGCGATGTAGCAGATACAGGCTATGACAACCTGCTTATCGAATATGTTGAAAGACCTGATCCGAACGCAATCTATTCAGAAAACTTTGACGGCAAGGTACTTACTGATGTTGCTACTCTAAACGGAACAGGCTGCAGCATAGTAGATGATGCTGCAACAGGAAATCCAAACGGTGACGGAGGTTTCATATTTAAAAACCTTAATGCAAAGGTTGCAGATGCACCGCTTGGTAAGATTAGATTTAAGTTTGACATATACTCACATGATCCGGGAGCAGCAGCAACAACGATTGCTTTGACAGCAAACACAGGAGAAATTCCGCTGATCAGCTATGGTTTGTGGGCAAGTCTGAGAGTTACAGCACAGGGTGATGTGCTTTCAGGTTTTGCAGTAAATGAATGGAATGTAAATGACATTGTACTTGACTTTACAAACAACAAGATTATCTACAATGTAGCAACAAAGAATGGCGGAGTAGTAGCTCTTGATAACTATGAGCGCGATGTAGATTTGTCCTCTGTAACCAGCATTGATGAATTCAACTTCTGGAGCTGGGCAGGAGCTGTAAAGCTTGACAACCTGGTAATCGAATATGTAACAGAGGAAACACCTGATACACCGGATGAACCTGATGTGCCTGTACTTGAGGGAACAATTTACGAAGAAAACTTTGACGGAAAGACAAAGGAAGACCTAAAGTCACAGGGCTATACCTTAAAGGACGATGACAGCCGTATAGAGCTTGCAGATAATAAGGTAGTGGCAAAAACATCAGTGGGCGGTTCAGGCTTTAACTTTAACTTCCTATCAGCAGAAGCAAAGGGACTTGTAAGAGTTAAGTATGATGTAAATCTGTACAATAATGCTTTTGATGTTAATAAGTCAAAGCTTATTACAGATGGAGCAGATATTCCACTAATCTTCTTTGGTGCTTATGGTTCAATTTCGCAGGATTATGATACAGGCTCATGGACAGCAACACTTAATAAGGTAGAAGGCGTAGGCTATGGCACACACTGGTACAATGTTGACCTGTTGCTTGATTTTGACAACAACACAATTACAGTAAATCTAAAGAACCTTGATACTGATTCAATGGCTATTTCAGACCTTGTATGGAACTATGATTTGTCAGGAATCAACACAATCAAGGGATTTGATACATACGGCTGGACACACGGTGATGTAGTAGATACAGGCTATGACAACCTGCTTATCGAATATGTAACAGAAGAAACACCGGATGAGCCAGAGTTTAAGCCAGAAATCTTGTCAGAAAACTTTGACGGCAAGGAACTTTCCGATATTGCAACTATTGAAGGAACTGGCATCGGCATAGTTGATGATGCTGCAACAGGAAATCCAACAAACGGTACTCCAGCAGGCTTCACACTTGGTAACCTTAATGCAAAGATTGCAGATGCACCGATTGGTAAAATTCGTGTTAAGTTTGACTTTAGCTCACCTGATACACAGGCAGGAGCAACAACGATTAACTTATTGACAAACACAGGAGAAGTTCGTCTGA
>SVKH01000054.1 GCA_015068545.1 Oscillospiraceae bacterium | reverse complement strand
ACCACAAGGGCTTGACACCCCTGTTGGTGAGAATGGTGCAAAGCTTTCCGGTGGTCAAAAGCAACGCATATCAATTGCGAGAGCTCTCATTCGAGATCCAAAGATACTTATTCTTGATGAGGCAACCTCTGCACTTGATAACATATCTGAATACCATGTACAAAAAGCCATAGATCATCTCACCAAGGGCAGAACAACACTTATTGTAGCTCACAGATTATCTACAATCCGAAATGCTGACCGTATCGTTGTCATGGAAAACGGAAGATGTGTAGAAACAGGCTCTTATGATGAGCTTATGGCAAAAAAAGGCAAATTCTACGAGCTAAAACAACTTACCGAGCGTGAACCTAATTCTAAATAATAAAAATAAACCATAATGCTGTATTATGGTTTATTTTTATGGGATTTTATATATTATTGTTTCTTTGGTACATAGTTAAGTACGCCTATTCCTAATGCTATAAGAACAAGTGCAATTACTAGGTTAACTAAAGATACTCCGCTTTGTTCACTTAACATAATCCATGAAAGAAGAACGCCAAAGACAGGAATCATAAATGTGTAGATGGTGATCTTGGACACAGGGTTATGTTTTAAAAGCATTCCCCATAAAGAATATGCAACAGCCGACAATAGTGCCAAATACACCAACACGCCTATTGCCTTTATAGATTCTACTTTAACTGAGCCGCCAAGTGCAAGCCCAAGGATAATCATAACTAATCCTCCTAATATGAATTGATATCCACTTATGATGACAGGATTTTCATCTTTGGAATACTTTTTCATAAGTACCGAGGATACAGCATACGCTATTGTGGAAAATAGAACAAAACCATCACCGGTTAAATTCATATTAAGGTCAAGTCCTTTTAGGTTGACGGCTACAATTCCTGCAAATCCCAATACACATGCTATGACTTTTCTAACGGAAAGTTTTTCTTGACGGAATACAAGACTTGCAATTAGAATTGAAAAAAATGAGTTTGAACCGCTTATTACTGTTCCCTTTACACCGGTTGTATTAGCAAGACCTATGTAGAAAAATATGTACTGGATTATTGTCTGAAATACAGAAATTATCGCTATTTTACCTATATTCTCTTTTTGAGGATATAGAAATTTTCTAGCTGCCATACTATAAATCAGAACAGTAAGCAAACCTGCCAAAAAGAATCTTATTCCTGCAAAAAGAATAGTTGAAGCCACATCCTTTTCAGGCAACATCAATTCATATCCAATCTTAATAAAAGGTGTTGCACTCCCCCATAATGCACAACATAACATAGCAGCAAAAAATACAAATATTCCTTTTGAATATATTTTGTTTTCCATTAGAACCTCCCATTAAAACTTCGATGCAAAGGAAAGTGCATCATCAATATGCTCATGAAAATGGTCAGCTCCCAATGTATCATAAAGTCCTGATTTTTTTATAACTTCCATAGGTTGAGTGTTTACATGAGATAGGACTAATTCTACGTTTGAATCTTTGCATTTTTTGTATAACATCATTAGAGAGCTCATTGCTGTTGCATCCAAAGCTGAGACACCTCTCATTCTTATAACAAGACATCTTGTATAATCTTTTAATTTAATATCAAGAATTTTATCTGCTACGCCAAAGAACAATGGACCTGTGACTTCGTATACACGAACATTTTTAGGCACAAATTTAAGATCTATGCTGTCTACATCGTTCTCAGGGTATTTCCATCCTGTAACTTCAGTTTCTTCACTCATTCTCTTCATAAATAGCATTGCAGCAAGTATCATTCCAACTTCAATAGCAATAACTAAGTCAAATATAACTGTAAGCAAGAACGTTATTACTAGTACAATAGTGTCACTTTTTGGTGCTGTTTTTACAACTGAAACAAACTTTTTCCACTCACTCATATTATAAGCGACCATAAACAGTATAGCGGCTATTGCAGGCATTGGTATTAGACCTGCATACGGCATCAAAAACAAAAGAACCAAAAGCAGAGTAATAGAGTGAACCATACCGGAAACAGGTGTTCTTCCACCGTTTTTTGCATTTGCAGCAGTACGTGCAATTGCACCTGTTGCCGGAATTCCGCCAAATAGCACTGATGCAATGTTGCCTACTCCCTGCGCTACAAGTTCTGCGTTTGAATTGTGTTTGGAATTTACCATGCTGTCAGCAACAACACAAGATAAAAGAGACTCTATCGCTGCCAAAATAGCGATAGTAAAGGCATCAGGGAAAACTGCCATAATTTTAGTAAGACTAAAGTCCATAGCAGAAAAATCAACTTTTGGAAGTCCTGCAGGAATTGTATATAGTTCACCAATTGTGTAAACACCGTCATCAAGTCCCGGAATAAATTTAACCATAACAGCACCTACAATAACAGCTATTAAAGATGCAGGGACTTTCTTCTCAAATTTCGGGTATATAATCAAGATTGCAAGACATATTGCTCCAACCAATAATGCTTCCCATTGAAAAGTTGAGATAGCCCCGATATTAGCCTCAATTTTTTCCAGTGTTTCTATTGGTTTTACTCCGCTTTGATATGTAAGTCCAAAAAAGTCTTTTATTTGTCCAATCAGGATAGTAACAGCTATACCTGCTGTAAACCCTGTGGTTATTGTATACGGAATAAACTTTATCAAAGATCCTAAGCGAAATACACCCATCAGAATCAACATAATACCAGCCATTATTGTAGCAAGGAACAGTCCATCCATTCCCTGAGATGCCACCACTCCTGCAACTATTGTTGCAAATGCAGCGGTTGGACCTGCGATTTGCACCCTGCTTCCGCCTAAAAATGATACAAAAAATCCTGCCGCTATCGCTGTATATACTCCGCAAGCAGGCTCTACACCTGAAGCAAGAGCTAGTGCAATAGACAAAGGAAGCGCAATGATTGCAACAATAATACCTGCTACTACATCATTTATAGCTTGCTCTTTGGTATATGTTTTGATAACGGAAAACAGTTTCGGCTTTAAATAAGAAAGTTTCATAATATACTACCTCTATTTCATCAAAAAACAGCCATTACAGGCTGTTTTTATTGTGTACTAAAATTCCCTTAATACTGATACAATATAATTGATTTCAACTTTTAATATCAGTAGTCGATAACTTTGTGTTATCTATTTAGAATAAGCTTTGTAAGCTCAACAGGATCAACTATATTGCCATCCTTATATACACGCATATTACCAGATGCAATTTCGTCTATAAGAATAACTTCGTCATTGTTGTAACCAAATTCGAACTTAATATCCCACAAATCAAGACCAATTGTCTTAAGGTCATCAGCTACAATTTTTGTAATTTTAAGAGTCTGTTCCTTCATGCTTGCAAACATTTCTTCACTCATAACACCAAGAGCTGCCAAACCTTCGCTAGTTACAAGCGGATCTCCCTTTTCGTCATTCTTAAATGTGCATTCTACATATCCGCCTTCAAGAGGTGTTCCGTCTTCTATGTATTCTCCATATCTACGAATAAAGCTACCTGTTGCTACAAGTCTGCAAATAACTTCAAGTCCGTGTCCGAATACCTTACCAGGAAGAACTTCCATTGTTGCTTCTTCAACGTCAGCACTAACGTAGTGAGTCTTGATGCCAGCTTTTTTTAGTAAGTCAAAATAGTAAACAGATGTTCTAAGGTTAGCTTTGCCGATACCTTCAATTTTAAGCCCAACTGAATTTTCACCAGGATCAAAAACTCCATCTTTACCTGTACAGTCATCCTTAAACTTAAGCATCACGTTTCCATTTTCAAGACTGTAAACGTCTTTTGTTTTTCCTTCGTAAACCAATTTCATAGTAGAACCCTCCTAATTTATTATATAAAAATGTAAATCTAAACGTAGTTTAATTCACAACAAAGTCATTATATCACATTTCTTTCCTAATTTCAATACTGTACTCTATAACTTATCGTAAAAAAATGCACAAAATAAAAAGGTCCTCAAAAGGACCTTTTTATTTAAATTAGTTATCTGAAACTTTAATAACCTCTTTACCTTTGTAATAGCCGCAAGCCTTACAAACCTTATGAGGCAATTTAAATTCATGGCACTGTGGGCATTCCACGATACCAGGAACTTCAAGCTTCCAGTTAGCTCTTCTTTTATCTCTTCTTGATTTAGATACTTTACCCTTAGGTACTGCCATCTTAATCGCACCTCCTATTCAGTATCAGACATATTCTTCATAATTTCGGCTAATTTTTCCCACCGAGGGTCAATATACTCTTTGTCGCAGTCACAACTGCTTTCATTAAGGTCTGTTCCGCAATGAGGACACAAACCTTTGCAATCCTCTCTGCAAAGATATTTCCCTGATACATTCATCAGAAAGCTATTAGTTATAATATCCGAAACTTCAATTTCATGTCCGGAATACACTACGGCATCCTCATCCTCCGATATCTCTCCATCCTCTCGGACAAGTACTTCGGAAATTGGAAATTCTACATCAATTATAACCGGTTTTTGACATCTGGCACAATGTGCCTCTGCCTTTCCGGTAACTGTGCCGCAAAAATCCAAGGATTTGGTATTGTTCATAATGTATCCTGACAAATGACAATCTCCTATAAAGGTGAACTGCTCACCCATAAAGTCAACGTCATCCATTTTAAAATCTTTGGATATTATAAGCTTTCCGCCGTAATCCTTAATAATGTCGGATAGGTCTATAAGCATAATTATTTAAGTTCTACCTTAGCGCCTGCTTCTTCAAGCTTAGCCTTCATAGCTTCAGCATCTTCCTTGCTTACGCCTTCCTTGATTGTCTTTGGAGCGCCATCAACAAGTTCCTTAGCTTCCTTTAGACCAAGACCTGTAAGTTCTCTTACAACCTTGATTACGTTAAGCTTTGAAGCACCTGCATCTGCAAGAACTACATCAAATTCTGTTTGCTCAGCGCCACCAGCTGCACCACCGTCAGCTACAGGGCCAGCTACCATAACAGGAGCTGCTGCTGATACACCAAACTCTTCTTCCATAAGCTTTACAAGCTCTGCTACTTCCAATAATTTCAATTCTTTGATATCATCTAAAATCTTCTGAATGTCTGCCATTTTTTTATCCTCCTAATTAAATAAAAGTTAAATTATTCTGCATCCGCAGGTGTTTCTTCTGTTTGAGCAGGTTCTTCTGCTACTTCTTCCTTAGCTTCCTCAGCAACTGCTGCAGGAGCCTCTTCAACTACTTCCGCTTTAGCCTCTTCAGCTACAGCTTCGTTGTTCTTTTTTGCGATAAGGTCTGCGATTTCTTCGCCACCTTGTGCGATTGTATCAAGCAATCTTACAAGGTTTGAAACAGGAGCATTCAAGCTGCCCATGATTGATGCAATAAGAGTTTCCTTTGAAGGAGTCTTAGCAAGAGCTGTAAGCTCGTCCATAGACATAATCTTACCATCCATGAAACCTGTTTTGATTTCAACCTTTTCGTTTCCCTTAGCAAAGTCAAATAGGATTTTAGCAGGAGCTATAGGATCCTCTGAAATTGCCAATGCTGTTGGGCCATGAAGTATACTGTCAAGTTCTTCAAGACCAACCTGGTTTGCTGCTAAACGAAGCAATGTGTTTTTAACAACGAAATATTTAACACCGGCTGCTCTAAGATCGTTTCTAAGCTTTGTGTCTTCTTCAACGTTAAGACCACGGTAGTCAACAAGTACACCTGTTGTAGCACCGTTTAAAGCTTCTACAAGCTCAGCAACCTGTTGCTTTTTCGCTTCTAAAACTTTTTCGTTTGGCATAATGTCACCTCCTATAAGATTTTATGCCTTTCAATAAAGAAAGGCTCTTTTTCGTAGACGAAAAGAGCCATTAGTATCATAACTAAATAACACCCTCGGCAAGGCTTACCTTTGTGCTTGCTGTCTACGGATTTATTTCCGACTATATAAGTATAGCACAGAAATCATAATTTGTCAATAATAATTTTCAAAATTTTTCCGGAAGAAATATACTTCCGGAAAAACAACATGATTTATTAGCCTAGCTTAGATGCATTAACCTTGATTCCAGGGCCCATTGTTGTTGAAACAACAACGCTTCTTAGGTATTGTCCCTTTGCAGCAGATGGCTTAGCCTTGATGATAGCACCCATAAGTGCCTCAAAGTTATCACTAAGCTTTTCCTTACCAAAAGAAACCTTACCGATTGGGCAGTGAATAATGTTTGTCTTATCAAGTCTATACTCAATCTTACCTGCCTTGATTTCTGAAACAGCCTTAGCTACGTCCATAGTAACTGTGCCTGCCTTCGGTGATGGCATCAATCCCTTAGGACCAAGTACCTTACCTAGACGACCAACAACACCCATCATATCAGGAGTTGCAACTACAACGTCAAAATCAAACCAGTTTTCGCTTTGAATCTTTGTGCAAAGATCCATTTCGCCAACATAGTCAGCGCCTGCAGCTTGTGCTTCGTCAGCCTTTGGTCCTTTAGCAAAAACCAAAACCTTAGCAACTTTACCTGTACCGTGAGGTAAAACGATAGCTCCTCTTACCTGTTGGTCAGCGTGTCTTGAATCTACACCAAGCTTTGCGTGAAGTTCGACTGTTTCGTCAAACTTAGCCTTTGCAGTTTTTACAGCAACTTCTAATGCTTCATCAACATCATAAAGTTTTGTCTTATCAATAAGCTTTACGCTTTCTTGATACTTTTTTCCTCTAAACATATAATTATCCTCCTTACGTGGTCAAACAAGGTCTTTTGCCTCTCCCACTTCATTAATTGCTTATAATTAGTAATTAATCTCCGACTACTATACCCATACTTCTTGCAGTACCTGCAATCATGCTCATAGCAGCTTCCAAAGAAGCAGCATTTAGGTCAGGCATTTTCTGCTCAGCAATTGCCTGAAGGTCAGCTTTAGAAACAGTAGCTACCTTTGTCTTGTTAGGAACACCTGAACCGCTTTCAATTTTACAAGCCTTCTTAAGAAGAACTGCAGCCGGTGGAGTCTTAGTAACGAAGGAGAATGAACGGTCTGCATATACTGTAATAACTACAGGAATGATAAGACCTGCATCCTTCGCTGTCTTTTCGTTAAATTCCTTTGTAAACTGCATAATGTTTACGCCGTGTTGTCCGAGTGCCGGACCTACCGGTGGTGCAGGACTAGCCTTGCCAGCCGGAATTTGAAGTTTAATATAACCTGCTATTTTTTGTGCCATAATGGCCACCTCCTATAAATTTGGGATCAAAACGTCCCATTGTGGTAAATACGGGCATAAGCCCTCCCACTGTACACCAGAGGGATATATTTCTAAAACGGAATACCGTTTTAAAAAACTTAGTCTAAAACTTTTTCTATCTGACCGAACTCAACCTCAATAGTTGACTCTCTGCCAAACATAGAAACTTTAACAGAAATTCTTCTGCTTTCATTGTCGACACTTTCGACTTTACCGGAGAAACCTTCCAAAGGTCCGGATTTAACATTAACGGCATCACCGATTTCAATGCCCATGTCTGCCATGCGCACCTGCTCAACGCCCATCTTCTCTACTTCATCGTCAGATAGAGGCACAGGCTTAGAACCAGGTCCGACAAAGCCGGTAACACCACGGGTATTGCGAACTACATACCAGCTCTCGTCGTTCATTATCATTTTAACAACGACATATCCAGGGAAAATCTTACGTTTTACAACCTTTTGTTCGCCGTTCTTTTCCTCTATAACATCTTCCATAGGAACTTCGACAGCCTGAATAAGGTTACTGATACCGCGATTTTCAACTGATTTCTCAATATTCGCTTTTACCTTATTTTCATACCCGGAGTATGTGTGAGCCACATACCACTTTGCTTCTTCTGCCATAAAAATCTCCTCTTAACTAAATGTTATTTAATAACAAATGATAGTAATTTTTGGAATCCGACATCAAGCAGTGATAAAACGAGAGTTGCTATAACGATAAACACCAATATAACAACAGTATTGTTGATAAGCTGAGACTTTGAAGGCCAAGAAACCTTTTTAAGCTCTGCTTTCGTTTCTCTGAAAAACTTCATCGCCTTAGTGCTTTTATTTTCAGCCATAACTTTATCTCCTTATCTTACTTTGTTTCTTTGTGAAGTGTGTGCTTTCTGCAGAACTTACAGTACTTGTTCATTTCCAGTCTGTCAGGATCATTCTTCTTGTTCTTCATTGTGTTGTAATTTCTTTGCTTACATTCAGAACATGCTAATGTGATTTTTACTCTCATGATAACACCTCCGTTTTGTGTTAAATAATTTTATCAGTAAGTAGTATTCTAGAAAATTTTGCAAGCAAAAAAAAAGAACCTACTTCTTGTCTACGTCATTGTAACACACACTAATAAAAAAGTCAAGCATTTTTTGTTAATTATTTTATTTAATTTTAAAACACTTTCAATATGAACATAATAACATAAAAAGTTAAAAGGAGCAAGTGAAATTTTCACTTATATAAAAAAATGTCAAAAATATATGTTAATAAATCACCACACCTTACCGGCAAAGTCAGCTGTTCGGGTTCAAAAAATGCAGCTCTTCCCATTTTAGCGGCAACAATTCTTACAAAAGGAAAAACAACATTGTATAATATTCCATGTTTATCTGATACGGAAAATATGTTATATGTGTTATCCGAGCTTGGGGGAAAATGTCAAAGAGATAATAACGCAGTATATATAGATTTTACAGAATGCAAAAGACACATTACTCCTTATGAATCTATGAGTAAATTTCGCGGTTCTTTTCTTCTTGCAGCGCCGCTTCTCGCCAGAATGGGAAAAGCAAGAATATCTATGCCAGGCGGATGCCCAATAGGACTACGTCCAATTGATTTGCATTTAAAGGGTTTTTCTGCTTTAGGTGCAGACATAAAAAAGGGGCATGGATATGTTGACTTATCATGCAAAAAACTAGTTGGAAATAATATATATCTCGATTTTCCCAGTGTCGGCGCAACAGAAAACTTGATAATGGCTGCTAGTTTGGCTGAAGGTGAAACCGTGATACAAAATGCTGCGGCAGAACCTGAAGTTTGTGATTTGGCTGAATTTTTAATTAAGCAAGGCGCAAAAATAGATGGCGCAGGTAGCGATACTGTAAGAATTTATGGAACAGATAGTCTTACACCATGTAGTTATTCAATAATATCTGATAGAATCGAAGCCGGAACGTTTATGATTGCTTTTGCAATTACTTCGGGTAAGGGTGAGATTTTAAATGTGAATCCTCATCACTTAAAGCCTGTTTCTGCCAAACTATCCGAAATGGGAGCGGAAATTAAAGAAAATGACAACAGTATATTTATTGATGCAACAAAGACTATGACATCTTCGAGTATAAAGACTCTTCCCTTTCCCGGTTTTCCCACAGATATGCAGGCACAATTCTCATCACTGATGTGCGAAACAAAGGGTACTGGAATTATAGTTGAAACTGTATTTGAAAATCGATTTCTCCATATAGGTGAACTTAATAGAATGGGAGCAAATATCAGAATAGACGGCAGAAGTTCAGTTATAGAAGGCGGCCGTAAGCTTACAGGTGCAGACGTTACCGCTTTTGACCTGCGTGGAGGAGCTGCTCTTGTGTTAGCAGGTCTTTCAGCAAAAGGCGAAACCAGAATAAGCGGAGGACATCATATATTGCGTGGATATGAAAATCTTTGTGATAAATTATCTGCGCTGGGTGCAGACATTTTTATGGATTAGGTCTTTATTTTATTTATATTGTATGATATAATATAATAAGGAAG
>SVKH01000053.1 GCA_015068545.1 Oscillospiraceae bacterium | reverse complement strand
AAGAGAAAGTAAAAATGCCGCAATCAAAACCGGTAATATAGAGATTTTTGTGGATGATTTAAGGATTCTTGCCAAGGCACAGACTCCTCCTTTTGAAATCACAGACGATACAAACGTAAATGAGGAGTTAAGACTAAAATACCGTTATCTGGATTTAAGAAGAAAGCCTCTTCAGGATAATATCATTATGAGAAGTAAGATTGCCAAAGTTGCAAGAGATTACTTCTACGATAACGGATTTATCGAAATAGAAACACCTATGATGATGAAATCAACTCCTGAGGGTGCAAGAGACTATCTTGTTCCGTCAAGAATACATCATGGAAAGTTCTATGCTCTTCCGCAGTCACCGCAAATTTACAAGCAGCTTCTTATGATTGCAGGCTACGACAGATATATTCAGCTTGCAAGATGCTTCCGTGATGAGGATTTAAGAGCAGACCGTCAGCCGGAATTTACTCAGATAGATATGGAAATGTCCTTTGTGGAGGTTGAGGATATTTTAGAGATTGTAGAAGGCTTTATCAGCGACCTGTTCAAAAAAGTTCTTGATAAAGATATTCCTACTCCTCTTCCAAGGCTTACCTACCGAGATGCTATGGAAAGATATGGTTCGGACAAGCCGGATACCAGATTTGGTATGGAGATTCAGAATATTTCTGATATGGTAAAGGATTGCGATTTTGGAGTATTTACCTCTGCTATTGAAAATGGAGGAAGTGTCCGCGCGATAGTTTGTCCTGATGCAGTAAGCACATACACAAGAAAAGAAATAGATAAGCTTACCGAATATGTTCGTGGAATAGGCGCAAAGGGTCTTGCTTATGTAAGATGGGTAGAAGATGAGCCAACCTGTTCCTTCGGCAAATTTATGAAGGAAGGCGAGCTTGCCGGAATTTTAGACAGATTGGGTGCAAAAAAGGGAGATCTTGTTCTGTTTGTAGCAGATAAGGATAGCATAGTTTTGTCAACTTTGGGTGCACTTCGTCTGACTGTTGCAAAGCGACTTGATATCATACCGGAGGGCTACAACTTCCTGTGGATTACCGAGTTCCCATTCTTCGAATATGACGAAGAATCCGGTAAATGGCTTGCTATGCACCATCCATTTACAATGCCGATGGACGAATGTATACAGTACCTTGACACCAATCCGGAAAAGGTTATTGCAAAAGCATACGACCTTGTATTAAACGGAACAGAGCTTTCAAGCGGATCTATCAGAATCAATGACTATGAGCTTCAGCAGAAGATGTTTGAGGCACTTGGTCTTACAGAGGAAGAAATTGAAGCAAAATTCGGATTCCTTGTTGAGGCATATAAGTACGGTGCTGCACCTCATGGTGGATGCGGTATAGGTCTTGACCGTCTTGCTATGATTATGTGCGGAGCAGACAGCCTGAAGGATGTAACTGCATTCCCTAAAGTTCAGAACGCATCTGAGCTTATGTCAAACGCACCGGGAACAGTTGATGAGCTTCAGCTTAACGAGCTTGCCATAGCTATTAAAAAAGAAGATAAATAATTTTTAAAATCAGTTTACCTTTTGGGTAGGCTGATTTTTTATTTCATAGAAAACTTGAGTTCCCTGTGAAATATTAATTTAATGCCTGCGCAAGTTTTTTTGTCGAAACCACCTTCTTCTGTAAAGATATATATTTATATTAACACATCAAAATAGAAACGGCATTACAGCCGCAATTCGGGAATATATGCAGAAGATGTGCAATGTAGATTGTTTTTCACTTTACAAGAATTATAAAAAAACTATTGACAAATGTAGAAACATAGTGTATTATCTGTATTAGTACAGTTAGTACAGTTAGTGCAGTTAGTACAGTTAGTACAGTTGGCGCAGTTAGTGCAGCTAGCACGGTTGGTGTGACTTGTACATATTATGAAGATATGAAGATTGGAGGTATTGCATGATTCAGCTTGATTTAGGAGATCATCGTCCTTTGTATGAGCAAATACGGGACAAACTAAAGGAAATGATAATAGAGGGATTATTATTGGAAAATGATAGGATTCCGTCAGTTCGTGAAATGGCTCAAACCCTTGCCATAAATCCTAATACCATCCAGAAGGCGTACCGTGAGCTTGAAGGCGAAGGGTATATCTACTCGGTAAAGGCAAAGGGATTTTTTGTAAGCGATATAAAGCATACCACAAGTAACGGAAAAATTGCAGAAATAAAAGAGGAAATAAAGCCATACCTAAAGGAACTTAAATTCCTTGGAGTAAAAAAGGAAAGTATTTGCCGGCTTGTTGAAAAAATCTACGAGGAGGATGAGATATGATAAGTGTAAAAAATGTGACCAAAACCTTTGGCAGTTTTAAGTCATTGGACGAAATGACACTTACAGCAAAAAAAGGATCGGTTTATGGGCTTATTGGTCCCAACGGAGCAGGAAAAACTACCATTATAAAAAACATTATGGGTATTTATTCACCGGATAGCGGAAGTATTACCATTGACGGAGAGGCTGTGTACGAAAATTCTGACCTGAAGCAAAGGGTAATTTATATAAGCGATGATCTGTTTTTCTTTGCAGGATATAGCATAAAGGCTATGGCACAGTTTTATTCAGGATTGTATAAAAACTGGAGCTGGGAAAGATACGAAAGCTTAAAGGAAGTATTCAAAATAGACGAAAAAAGAAAGGTAAAAAGGCTTTCTAAGGGTATGCAGAAGCAGGTTGCCTTCTGGCTGGGGATTTGTGCAAAGCCGGAGGTTATGATTCTTGATGAACCTGTGGACGGCCTTGATCCTGTAATGCGTCGTAATGTGTGGAAGCTTCTTCTGCAGGATGTGGCGGAAAACGAAATGACAGTACTGGTATCAAGCCACAATCTTCGTGAGCTTGAGGATATATGCGATCATGTGGGAATAGTGCATAACGGCAAAGTTGTTCTGGAAAAGTCTCTTGATGACGCTAAGGGAAATATACATAAGCTGCAGGTTGCTTTTGATGGTGATTTTCCAGATGATTTATATAGCGAGGTTAAGGTTCTGCACACCGAAAGTATCGGCAGAGTTCATATGCTGATAGTTAAAGGTGAGGCAGATGAGATAAAAGGCAAGTTTAAAAAGTACAGTCCTATAATATGTGACATTTTGCCACTTAGTCTTGAGGAAGTATTCATTTACGAGTTAGGAGGAATGGGTTATGAGTTTGAAAACATCATTTTGTAATAAAACTATCTTAAAATCAGACTTAAAGCGTTTCTGGTGGGTAGGACTTTTAGAAACTATTATACTTTTCCTTACAAACACATTACCGCTTTGGGACAGAGTTTCGGCACAGGTAATGGGTATTACCGGTGC
Source organism: Oscillospiraceae bacterium (assembly GCA_015068545.1). Classification (GTDB taxonomy): domain Bacteria; phylum Bacillota; class Clostridia; order UBA1381; family UBA1381; genus UBA1738. Next base: position 6,489 of record SVKH01000053.1, on the reverse strand, counting down.
AAAGAGCTATGATATATCCAGGCTTGTGACATGGCAAAACGGACAGTTTTTAGTCCTTATCGTATTTGCGATAGCTGTTGTGGCTTTGGTGTTTTCTTATATGCATCAGGTAGCATCGGTGTCCCTTTACCATAGCGTACCAATTTCAAGAAGAAAACTGTTTATTACCAAGATAATATCTGCTTTTATATTGACGGTAGCGCCGATTCTTATCAATATGCTTATGATAATCGGCATAGTTACCGCAAGTGAGGCAAGCTTTATCAATGAATTTTCAGCACCGATTGGTTGGCTGTATACAGGTGTAATTTACACTATTCTCATAATAAGCCTGGCAGCATTCATGAATATGATGACAGGCACACCGATAGGTACGCTGATTTTTTCAGCAGGTGCTATTTTCCTTCCTGCTATGGGAATATCCTTTTATCAGTTTTTCTGTGAATGTGAGGTTTATGGATTTTCCGGTGAGTATATAACAGACTTCATGAGATGGATATACATTAGCGAGTCAAACCTTTTAGATTTTCGGTATTGCCTTGTATATCTGGTGCTTACTGCAGTGTTCTTGTGTCTTGCATACCTTCTTTACAAAAATAGAAAGCTTGAGATGTATGGCGAAGTAATCGCAGTTTCATGGCTAAAGCCGGTGTTTATAGCTATTATTGCCATTGTGGCAAGTATGGCAGGATATGCGTATTTTGGTGAAGTTTTTGGCGATAACAATATCTTTTATACAATTCCTTTGGGAGTTTTAGGTACTGTGATTGCATGGATGGTATCTCGTAAAAGTATTAGTCCAAAGGGTATATTAAAGCCAATTTTGAGTTACATAATTGCGGTACTTTGCGTTATTGGTTTTGTAAAGTTCGATCTTTCCGGATACGAAAGAAGAATACCGGATGCAGAGGATGTAGAATGGGTGAATGTACTTGATGTACACGTCAGTGATGAAAAATACATGATATGTGATGGCGAAAGGATTGCGTATACTGAAAAGGGTAAGGTTGATACAAAATTCAAGGACGAAAAGGGAATAAAAGACGTAATTGCTATGCACCGTTATGCTGTGGAAAACCGTACGGGAGGTAAGGGATATAATTCTATTCCGATCAAGTACAAATTGAAAAACGGAAAGACTTTAATGAGAGATTATTCCTACAGCTTTACGGATGATATGGATATTTTAAAGCCGATTTATAATTCCCAGCAGGTAAGGGCTAAACGGTATAATTTGCTGGATGGTACAGAGAAAAAGTTCAATAGTTTTACTGTAAATGACCGTCGTGTAAAGGATGAGGTGAGCCTCTATGCAGATAATCCGCTTCTTCCTAGGTTTATAGAAGCTTTAAAGAAGGATCTTTCAGAGATTTCTTATGAAGACAGTATGCTAAGATCCGGAGGTTCAATTCACATCAATATAGACTACAATGTGGAAATAGAGACGGAAAAACCGGTGGAAGACAGCAATCTTCTGAAAAGCTATACATCTAGAGGTGATGGAATTGTAATTAACGAAAAATTCGTAAATACAATGGCTATTTTGGAGGAAATCGGGTTCTTGGCAAAGATTCCTGTGGCAGATGATATCGTATCCTGCGGTGTAATGGTTTGGCAAAACGATAAAGCCCCTACGGTTGTCGCAGAAACATATGACACAGAGTTTGCCATGGAAAAGTATGGCGATGCTGTAAATAAAGTTACGGATAGAGGTGAGATAGAGGAGCTATACGGATTGTATGATGAAATCATCACCGATAAAAAATACTCCGATTATAATACCTGTTATAATGTAAAGGTTATTTATACCATGGATGGTCATGTGTTTGAAGCATCATGTTCATATGATGAGGATAAAATGCCTGAGATATTTAAAAAGTATATGTAGAAAATGCTTCCCCAAATTCGGGGAAGTATTTTTGTGTAAAAATTCTATTTACAAAACAGTGGATGTATGATATTATTGGATTGGTAAGGAATCTTTAATACGATGCCGTGACATCGACAAGAGGTCTTATAGTTTGAGTTATTTCGCCTTGTCGTTATTTTTCGGCAGGCGATTTTTAATCCTTATGAGTATTAGGATATAAGTTCAGATTATTGAGGGTTTAACGTATGAAATTTAAAGCAAGCCTATTTGACGAAAATGCAGTCAGCCGTGCCATAGTCAGAATAGCCCACGAGATTATAGAAAAGAACGAATCGGTGGACAGCCTGTGTATAGTGGGAATTAAAACTCGTGGTGTGTATATCGCAGACCGACTGGCGGAGGCTATTTACAAAATTGAAAATAAGAAGGTAGCGGTGGGCAGTTTGGACGTGTCTCAATTCAGAGACGATTTGGATGAGCTTTTCAGCAGAGAGAATGTCCAAGAGCTGAATTTCCCTATTACCGGTAAGAGCATCATTCTAACGGACGATGTAATCTACACAGGCAGAACTGTGCGTGCTGCTCTAGATGCCATTCTTTCTAAAGGAAGAGCATCAAAGATTCAGCTTGCGGTGCTTGTGGACAGAGGACACAGGGAGCTGCCAATAAGGGCAGATTATGTTGGGAAAAACGTTCCTACTTCCCGTAGTGAGGTTATAAAGGTTAACCTAAAAGAGATAGACGGAAGTGACAGTGTTGAGCTTTTTGAAAGATGATTTACTGAATTTATGGTAGTTAAAATAAAAGGTAAAAAGTGATTTAAAATTATAACCTATCCAGTCGATAGGTGTAAGTACAAATTAAGGCTGTGGCAAATTAGATTGCCGCAGCCTTTTAATGTGTAACTATATGAACATTTTCTTTATAAAGCTTAGCTTAGGTAACAGTGTGGGTAAAGTCACATCGTTTTTTATTATGCGATGTGAGTTATGCTTTAGATAGTCCACATATTCCCATCCAAACTTTTTCTCTATTATATCATAAGCTTCTGCAAGATTAGGTGGCCTTGTAGTCATATTATGCATATCACTGCCGATAACGTGTGCCGCGTCATTTGCAAAAAATTCAAGCACTTGTCTGCGTTGATTTTTGTTTATAAAAGCACTGGCATTTATCTGGAACAGAGCATCTATTGAGTAAAGATTGGAAAAATGCTTTTCCTCACTGACAAATCTGTCAAGGTGTGCCAGTATAGGTCGCAGTCCCATACGAGAAATCTCGTAAACTTCCTCATACATCCAGTCCTTCCATGGTTCATAGGGCATCTCTAAAAGGATGTAGTTTGTGTTTGCAATACATAGCTTTTCCAGTTCGGGATTTCGGCACATTTCAGGGTAAATGCGAACCTCCGAGCCTAATATTATTTCCGGAAGTTCTTCGCCGGATTCTGACGCAACCTCTTTTAGTCTTTGGTATGAACATTCTCTATCCTTTAAAAAATCCTGAATACTGTGATCGGCAGATATGTAGCAATGAGGTGTTGCAATAATAGTCGAAACACCTGCATCTAAGGATGCAGAAAGCATTTCCAGGGACATTCTTGAATTTTTTGCTCCATCGTCTATGCCGGGGAGTATGTGGGAATGAAAGTCTATCATTCTATTAGCCCTACCTTACAGATTATTTACATAGTATTTAACAAATTCTTCTAAAAGTTCATCTCTTTCAAACTTGGATACAAGGCTTCTTGCTCCATTGTAGCCGGTGATGTAGCTTGGGTCATCCGAAAGAATGTACCCTACAATCTGGCTGATAGGGTCGTATCCTTTAACTTGAAGAGCATCATATATCGTTGAAATTGCTTCACGAACCTCGCTTTCACGATCCTTTTCGATGGTCACTCTTGTTGTGTCATTCATATTAAACATAGCATACATCTCCTTTACTGTTTAACTGAGTTTAATTGTATCATAATTTTTTTCAAAAATCAATAAAAACATGACGGTTATGTTATGTTTTTACACTTTTTTGTGTGGGATTTGGTTACATTTTCAGCCTGCCGGTAACTACTCTGTTGCAACCTGCCAAATCACGAACTACTTTAATTTCTTCAAAGTTATCTTCCATAAGCTGTGCTACAGCCTCTGCCTGATCGTAGCCTATTTCAAAAAAAAGCATTCCTTCCGGGTTTAAAAACTGAGGTGCTATACTGCAAATCCTTTTGTAAAACAACAGTCCATCCTTTCCTCCGTCAAGAGCTAGGTGTGGCTCAAAATCCCGTACTTCCTCCTGAAGACTAGGTATAATTGATGTTTTGATATATGGTGGATTGGATGTGACCACATCGAATTTTCCGTCAGGAATTTGGCTTAGAATGTCAAGCTTCTTAAATACAGCTCTGTCGCTTAGACTAAGTTTTTCTGCATTTTTTTTGGATAAATTGATGGCATCGTCACTAATATCCAAGCCTGTTACCTTGGCGTTCTTGTTATAAAATGCAATGGAAAGAGGGATACATCCTGTTCCTGTACCAATATCAAGGAATGTGGTGCAGTCTTTTGTGTTTTCCAGAACACACTCTACCAATGTTTCGGTATCCTGCCTTGGTATAAGCACATTTTTGTCTGTAAAGAACTCCAGAGACATAAATTCCTGAGTGCCGAGGATATATTGCAGTGGCTCGCCTGAGGCTCTCCGTAACGCAAGTTTGGTCACTTCTTTTTCATGCTCCGATGCGTCAGTTTCATAGTTTTGTACAAGCTGTATTGCTGTGAATGAAAAAACGTGACGAATAATTTGTTGAGCATCAAAAAGCGCATTTTCCTTGCCGGAATTTGTGAGAGTTTGAGCTGTTTTTTTTATTAGTTCCCGTATTACCATTTGTCTGTTTCTCTGTCTTCGGGGATTACTTCTGACATAGAGCGTATAGCTACTTCTATCTGTGCGTCATTTGGCTCTCTGGTAGTAAGTCTTTGTAGCCAAAGGCCGGGTTTTGTAAGTGCACAAACTGCCTTATTTTTTGCCTTTCCTGCAATTTTAATCATTTCATAGGAAAATCCTGCTACTACCGGCAAAAGAAGAAGTCTTGTGCCCATTCTAAGTAGCAATGTCTGAATAGCGGAGTAATTATCTCCGCTGAATTTAGGCAAAAGGGCAAATATGATTATGCTGACTACCATTACTATGAGAAGGAAGCTTGTACCGCATCTTGGATGGAAACGTGAATGTTTTTTTACGTTTTCTACTGTAAGCTCTTCACCAGCCTCAAAACAAGCTATGGTTTTATGCTCTGCACCATGGTATTCAAAAACCCTTTTTATATCTTCCATTTTAGAAACAAGGAACATATATGTAAGGAATATAGCCATTTTAACAATACCTTCTGTGGTGCTTATAAATGCAGCCGAGTCGGACACGTTTTCAAGTCCCAATTTTGACAGTATCCAACCAATTCCTTGAGTAACCGCTGTGGGAAGAAGTATGAAAAGACCTATGGAAAGGCATACTGAAAGTGCAATGGAGAAATAAATAACTACGTCCTTTATTTTATCACCAAGCTTGTCTTCAAGCCATTTTTCAAATTTGCTTTCGGTTTCTTCTTCGCCTTCTATGTCCACAAATTCTGCTGAGAACATCAAAGCCTTTGTACCTACAACAAGGCTTGAGAAAAAGTTTACACATCCTCGTATTATAGGCAATTTCAAAAACCAGTTAGATTTCTTTGTGCCGTTTTCTTCTACTTTGCATTCTATTTCTCCGTCAGGCTTGCGTATTGCAGTGGCTGTTTTAAATGGGCCACGCATCATAACACCTTCAATAACCGCCTGACCTCCTATGGAAGTAATATGTTTTTCTGCCATTTTATATCAATTCCTTTCGTATCCAGTTAGCTGTTTGTTTGAAATACTTCTAAAAAACAGAAGTACCGAGTAAATGGATGTAGTAGCTTGCGCATCGCCAATACTATTTTCTACATAATAAAAATTACCCTACTATATAGTATACACCAGAAAAGGGGATTTTTCAATAGATAAACTAAATATTTTTTGTCGAAAGAATGTCAAGATTCTACAACCGGATTTGACAGTATAAAACAGTTGCTTTTGCTATAATTATGACATAGCTTTACGGGGAGTGATTTTATGGTCGTTTATGCGGATGTGGTTTTTATCGTAAACTTTTTGTTTAACGCGGAATTGCTGCAGATTTCCCATAAATTACAATCTGTAAAAGTAAGCCCATTAAGGCTGGTGCTCTCTGCTTTGATTGGCGGCGTGGCGAGCGTTGCTGTTTTTGTCCCTTATTTACAGACCGTTTGCCATGTCGCGGCAAGGTACACCCTGCCATTTTTAATGAGTTTTATATGCAGGTATCCTTGCGGGACTAAAACTGTGATTGGTAGTGGAATTGTGCTGCTTTTTGTATCATTTTGCTTTTCGGGACTAATGAATTTTCTTGGAATTGATGCCTTTTTGGGGATGGTCTTGGCGGTACCTTTTTATGTTGCTGTATGTTTTTTAAGCAAAATAAAAATGAGAAAATATAAGGAAATAGTTGTAGATTACCGTGGAAAAACAATAAAAATCAAAGGGCTGTGTGATAGCGGTAATTTTTTGGAG
>SVKH01000052.1 GCA_015068545.1 Oscillospiraceae bacterium | reverse complement strand
ACGCAACCTTACCGATCACCAGTTTACCCAAATAGTAAAAACCGGTGGAGTTGCAGGGATAAATTTCTATCCGCCCTTTCTTGGTGACAGTATAGCCTGTGTAAAGGATCATATTGACCGGTTTTTGAGCTTAGGCGGTGAGGATAGTATTTGTCTTGGCAGCGACTTTGACGGAGTAGACTGTTTGCCTTGTGGTATAAATGATGTATCGGATATGGATAAGGTGGTAAATTCTCTTCCGTATTCAACAGAAGTTCGCGAAAAAATAGCATTTAAAAACATACTCAGGGTAATAAAGGCACATAATTGTTGATGTTGCATATATATGTAAGACAGATTATCAAAACATTTATTCAATAAATTTGAAATTTTTACCGATATAATATTGCATTTTTTGCTGATTTGGGGTATAATGTACGTGATTTTTATGTAAAAAATGAATTTTCGCCAAAATGAAAATTTCAAAAATACAAATTTGGAGGAAGTTATGGTTTCTAAAAAAGCGTCAGGAGTGTCACCATCACCGACACTTGCCATTGATACAAAGTTTAAAGAAATGAAAGCAAACGGAGAGGATGTAGTAGGCTTTGGCTGCGGCGAACCGGATTTTGATACTCCGGAGCATATAAAAAAGGCTGCAATTGATGCTATTATGCAAGGCGAAACAAAGTATACCCCTGCATCAGGCACATTAAAGCTGAGAAAAGCCGTTGCAGAAAAGTTTTTAAGGGAAAATGGTCTTACCTATGCGCCAACGGATATTGTTGTGTCCAACGGTGCAAAGCATTCCCTGGTTAACGCGTTTATGGCTATCTGCAATCCTGGGGATGAGGTTATTATTCCTGCGCCTTACTGGGTTAGCTATCCTGAAATGGTTAAGCTTGCTGACGGTGTACCTGTTGTGGTAAACGGAGCAGAGGAAAATGACTTCAAGGTTACAGCAAAGGATCTTGCATCTGTGCTTACAGATAAGACTGTTGCTATTGTAATCAATAGTCCATCAAATCCTACCGGTATGGTTTATACCGAAAAAGAGCTTAGAGAAATTGCGGATTTTGCTGTGGAAAATGACCTTTACGTTATTTCTGACGAAATATATGAGCATTTGATTTATGAAGGAAGGCATGTAAGTATTGCATCCTTTGGTGAAGAAATTAAAAAGAGAACTATTGTAATAAATGGTGTTTCAAAGACTTTTGCTATGACAGGCTGGAGAATAGGCTATGCTGCGGCTTGTCCGGAGATTGCGAAAGCTATGGCAAATATTCAGTCCCATGCATCTTCCAATCCAAACTCCATAGCTCAGGCAGCCACAGTTGCCGCACTTGAGGGTGGAATGAAGGATGTTGAAAACATGAAAAAGCACTTCGTAAGACGTCGTGATTTTATGGTGGATATGTTCAATAGCATTGACGGTGTTTCATGCAGAAGACCTCATGGTGCTTTTTATATCATGATGAATATTGACGAGCTTATCGGCAGAACAATGTACGGAAAGACCATAAAAAATGCAGATGATTTTGCTGCACTTTTCCTTGATGTTGCCAAGGTTGCTGTTGTACCTGGTACCGGATTTGGTGCAGACAACTATGTAAGATGGTCATATGCTACAAGCATGGATAACATAGTAGACGGTATAGAAAGACTTAAAAAATTCCTTCACGCAGCAGATTTATAATAAAATAGTAATTAAATCTCCTCTTTTTGAATAGTAGTAAATAAGCTACGTTTAAAGAGGAGATTTTTTATGGAAAAAAGAGGCAAGGTGGCATTATGCCTTTTAACATTGATGTATTTTATAGGAGGAATGGCAGGCGGTATTTGTCAGGTAAAGCTGGCAGATCAAAGCGAAATGTACCAGTATTTAAAGGAAGCTGTTTCCGGTTACAATTTAAATATAGTGGAAAGCTTTATCTCATCTGCCAAGGATAATGTGGTGGAGCTTGCTGTTTTGATTGTATCAGCGTTTCTGCCCTTTGGGGTTTGGATTTTTGGGGCAGTTTTGGCTGTTCGCGGTTTTTTTACAGCGTTTGCTATAACCGCATCCATGCGTATTTACGGAATTTGTGGACTATTCTTAAATGCAGGCAGTATCATATCTTCGCTTTTGGTAGTGCCGGGTATTGTATGCTACGGTAAGTTTTTATACATGGGATGCTGTGAAAAAAAAGGTTTTAAATTTTTGATTGTAAGCCTGTTGTTTTTGTCTTTGATTTTATTTTTGGACTGTGTTATGAAGGGCGTAGTTTCACCGTATATAGTAAAATGGTGGAAGTAACGCATAAAAAATCCATTTAAAAAAAGAGAAAAAGTATATACAAATCCTGAAAATATGGTATAATTATAGTGAATTATGTAAAAGGGAGGCGAGAGCTTGGAGGAATATATCGAAGAATATGTGTTGTTTTTGATAGGCTCGGAGGGCAAATCCAAGAACACCGTTTTATCCTACAAGCGGGATATATCAAAGTACATAAAATTCCTTTATGAAAAGGGTATATATGACGCATTAACAGCAACCAGAACGGTAGTGCTTTCCTATCTTGTTTTTTTGCAGGAGCAGGGCATGGCGGATTCTACCCTGTCCAGAACTCTTGCATCTTTGCGGTCATTTTATGCATATCTTATAAATAAAGGACATGATATTAAGGATCCGACTTTGAATCTGGAAACTCCCAAAATCAGCAAAAAGTATCCTAATTTCCTTACACTGAGCGAGGTAGAACGTCTGCTAGAACAACCGAAAAAGGGGGATTTTAAAGGCCTTCGGGATAAAGCTATGCTGGAGATTTTGTATGCCAGTGGAATTAAGGTGTCGGAGCTTATAAACTTAAAGGTTCAGGATGTGGATTTAAAGCTTGGGCATATCAAATGCCGTACATATTCCCATGAAAGAACGGTGCCAATCGGCCGATATGCCGTAGCCGCTGTTGATGAGTACTTAAAGCATGGCAGAGAATTTTTCCTTTTGGACGAGAATATCACGTTTCTGTTTCTTAACAGAAACGGTAGCAAGCTGTCCCGTCAGGGCTTTTGGAAAATTCTAAAAGGTTATCGACTTTCCGCCGGCATAGAAAAGGAGATAACTCCATACACTCTTCGGCATTCCTTTGCTATGCATCTTTTGGAAAACGGAGCAGAGCTTAAGGCTATCTCCCAGATGCTTGGTCACAGTGATATTTCAGCAACTCAGGTATACTCCAGCTTGATGGAAAGAAGAATAAAGGAATCATATAAACTGCACCCTCGTGCATAGAACACATACCTTTCTGCCAAAACAGCAGGAATGTATTTTTTACTATTCAAAAAGGGGACGTAGCACTTTTTAACTAAAAGAATTTCATCCTACACAAAAACACATTACCTCGCATGGGGTAATGTGTTTTAATTTTAATCCTTATTTAATTGGATTTAGGTGCCAGATTTTCTCGTTGTAGTCGTTTATAGTACGGTCGGATGAGAAGAATCCTGATGAAGCTGTGTTCATAATTGCCATCTTCCACCATTTTGCCTTGTCGTTATAGTCCTTGGAGATTCTTGCTTGAGTCTGGCAGTATTCTTCAAAGTCACGAAGTACCATATAGGTATCTGGATATCCGTAGTCGCCAAACAGAAGTGTCTGATAAAGGTCACGGAAAATCTGAGTATTTTCGTTTATAATCTCTCCTGAGATAAGCTGCTCAAGTGCACGACGAAGAGGAGCGTTTGTAGAATAAATTGTCTTAACCTCATCAGAGTTGTTAAACTTAAGTCTTGCTGCAACTTCATCAGCCTTTAAGCCGAAGATGTAGATATTGTCTTCGCCAACTTGCTCCAGCATTTCCACGTTAGCACCGTCAAGAGTACCTATGGTAACTGCACCGTTTAGCATAAACTTCATATTACCAGTACCGGATGCTTCCTTACCTGCTGTGGAAATCTGCTCGGAAATATCAGCTGCAACAACAAGCTTTTCTGCAATAGAAACACCATAGTTTTCAAGGAATACAACCTTGATCTTTCCACCGATTCTCTCATCGTTGTTGATCATATCACCAACAGAGTTTATGAGCTTTATGATAAGCTTTGCACGCTTATATCCAGGAGCAGCTTTTGCACCAAAGATATATGTTTTTGGAGTAAAGTCTACATTTGGATTATCCTTTAGCATATTGTATTCTGCAAGGATGTGAAGCACGTTAAGAAGCTGACGTTTGTATTCGTGAAGTCTCTTTGCCTGCACGTCGAAGATAGAATCAGGATTTACGTCTATGCCGTTATGAATCTTGATGTATTCTGCAAGCTTAACCTTGTTATTATGTTTAATCTCTGCAAATGCCTTTTGGAATTCCTTATCTTCTGCAAATTTCTTAAGCTTTTCAAGCTTTTTGTAATCCTTCATCCAGCCTTTGCCGATTTTTGAAGTAATAAGGTCTGCAAGCTCAGGATTACAGTTACCTATCCAGCGACGGAATGTAATACCGTTTGTAATTGCGTGGAAACGTGATTTATCAAGGTTGTAGTAGTCAGCAAAAATATCACTGGTAAGGATTCTTGTGTGAAGTCCGGAAACGCCGTTTACCGCAAAGCAGGTAGCAAGACAAAGATTTGCCATAAATACCTGATTATCGGAAATGATTGACATCCATTTTTGCTTACCCCAGTCATCCGGATAAACTTCCTGAAGATTTATCATAAGACGTCTGTTTATTTCCTCCACAATCATAGAAATACGTGGAAGGATTCTCTTGAACATATCAAGAGGCCACTTTTCCAGCGCTTCGCTCATAACTGTGTGGTTTGTGTAAGCAAATGTGCGTCTTGTAATATCCCATGCTTCGTCCCATCCAAGACCTTTTTCGTCAATCAAAAGACGCATAAGCTCTGGGATAGCAAGTGTTGGGTGAGTATCGTTAATGTGCAGAACTGCCTTTTCCGGAAGATTGCGCCAGTCATAGCCGTATCTGTCCTCATATTCTCTTAAAATCCATTGTAGTGTCGCAGAAACTAGGAAGTACTGCTGCTTTAGTCTAAGCTCCTTACCCTCTGTGTGGTTATCCTCAGGATACAATACTTTGGAAATTAGCTCAGCCAGTTGTTTTTCTTCGGTAGAACGGATGTAGTTACCGCTGTTAAATTCCTGCATATCCATAACGTCAGGAGCTTTTGCAGACCAAAGTCTAAGCTTATTAACAATCTTTGAATCGTAACCTACAAGAGGTACATCGTATGGCATAGCTATGATTGTATGTGCATTTTCGTAACGGAAGGAGAAGTGACCGTCATTCCAGTCTGTATATACCTGACCGCCGAATTTAACTGTAACCGATTCTTCCGGTCTTGCTATTTCCCAAGCATTACCATTCTCCAGCCATGTATCCGGTAGCTCTGTCTGGAATCCGTCTACAATCTTTTGACGGAACAGTCCGTATTCATATCTGATGGTACAGCCGTATGCAGGAAGATCCAGAGTTGTCAAAGAGTCCATAAAGCAGGCAGCAAGTCTTCCCAGACCGCCGTTACCTAGTCCTGCGTCATTTTCAAGCTCAACAACATCAGATAAGTTGTATCCAAGAGACTTAAGAGCATTAACGTAAGTTTCGGTTTGCATTAAGTTAAGCACATTTGATGCTAAAAGTCTGCCCATCAAAAACTCGAAAGACATATAGTAAAGCTTCTTTGAGTTTTCTTCCTTTACCTGCTTATGTGAGATAGCCCACTTTGACATGATTTGGTCTCTTGCGGTAAGAGCGCAGGCGGTGTAAACCATTTTAGGAGTAGCATCCTCCAAGGTTTTTCCGAAGTGACGGGAAATCTTTCCCTCAATTTCGTTTTTAAGGGCAGTTTCCTTAGCATTTAGTTTGATTTTTTCCATTATAATAAAATTCCTTTCAAATTTGGGTATTTGCCTTATTTATTTGGCGTATCTTCAGTAGACTTCTTTACAGAGTCAGCCTTTTTTACTGATTTAGCAGTTTTTTTTGCTGTGGTTTTTTCTGCCGTGGTCTTCTTGTCATCTTTACTATCGGCAGAGTCAGCCTTTTTTACTGTTTTTTTTGCAGCAGCCTTTTTAGGTTCTGCCTTTTTCTCTGTCTTTTCAGCCGATTTTTTAGCGGAAGCTTTTCTAGGCGCTTTTTCTGGTTTTTCAAGTGTTACGCCGGAAACCTCCGTGTATAGGTTAATGTATTTGTCGGCAGAAACCTCCCAGGAGAAATCCTGCTTCATTGCGTTTTGAACCAATTTTCCCCAAGCATCCTTGTTATCGTAGTAAGTACGCATTGCGTAGTTTATAACGTGGAGCATATCATCGGCATTGTAGGTGGCGAATGAGAAACCTGTGCCTTCGCCTGTGTACTCATTATACGGGATAACGGTATCTGCAAGACCACCTGTTTCGCGGACAATCGGAATAGTACCGTAACGCATGGATATCAGCTGAGAAAGTCCGCAAGGCTCAAACCTTGAAGGCATCAAAAATGCATCACATGCGGCATAAATCTTATGTGACAGTTCGTTTGAGAAGCATATGTTGGCCGAAACTCTGTCAGGGTACTTCCATGCAAAGTGACGGAACATATTCTCATACTGCTCATCTCCTGTGCCAAGCACAACTATCTGGTATCCTCCTTCACAAAGTCTTTCCATTACATAAGCCACAAGGTCGAAACCTTTTTGGTCGGTAAGACGTGATATAATACCAATCATAAATTTGTTTTCGTCAACAGGCAGATTAAGCTCCTTTTGAAGCTCTGTCTTGTTGACTAATTTGTTCTTAAGGGTTCTTGCTGTGTAATTTTTAAAGATAAACGGATCTGTTTTTGCGTTCCAGTCATCGGAAATTCCGTTTACTATACCGCGCAGATCTCCGCTTCTGGCAGATAATAGGCCGTCAAGACCTTCTCCATATTCTGCAGTAGTAATCTCTCTTGCGTATTTTTCCGATACGGTTGTGATTTTATCTGCATACACAAGTCCGCCCTTTAATAGGTTGGCATCCTTGTGGTATTCCAGTTTATCATCGGTGAAGTAATAGTCACTGATAGACATAGCGTCCTTGATTTTTTCAAGGTTCCATCTACCTTGGAATTTAAGGTTATGAATAGTCATAACTGTTTTGATTCCGCGGTAGAACGGATTGTCATAAAAAGTATCCAGAAAAACCGGAATAGGTCCTGTTTGCCAATCGTTACAGTTGATAACGTCAGGACGGAAGTCCAAACTTGGCAAAAGGGACAAAACAGCCTTTGAGAAGAAAATGAACTTCTCGCAGTCTAAGTGGATGTAGTCGTAAGGCTTATCGCCATTAAAGTAAAACTCATTGTCCACAAAGTAGTAGATAGTTCCTTTGTGCTCCATAGAGAACACGCCGGCATATTGCTTTCTCCAACCCATATCTATATAGATGTGGGTGATGTAGGTCATCATGTCTTTATATTTTTGGTCAATACATCTGTATAGAGGCAATATAACTCTTGCATCTACTCCTTTTTCTTTAAGGGTGATAGGGAGAGAACCTGCTACATCGCCAAGTCCGCCCGTTTTTACAAAAGGAGCTGCCTCCGAGGTCGCGTATAGAATCTTCATATTAAATCCTACCTTTCCTATAATACACATAATGATACATTATTTTTTCGTTTTTGTCAAATGATTTGGCAGGAAATATCACACAAAATATTGACAATTTAACGCAAAAAAATATATAATATACATATATATTGAAAAAATCTGTTGGCAGAAGGGTAAAAAGAGGCGATTTCTGCCATAAATCAGTCGGAGGATTTGGTTAAATTGATTAGCAGGATACACTTGGCTCCCATGGCAGGTATTACCGACCTGACCTTTCGCCTTTTGTGCAAGGAGTTTGGAGCAGAGGGATTGACAACTGAGATGATAAGTGCAAAGGGACTGCACTACAAGGACAAAAAAACAGCATCGCTTATGAAGCTTGACGAGAGGGAAAAGCCTACGTCAATCCAGATTTTCGGTTCAGATCCGGATATAATGGGCGAGATAGCGCCTATTGTAGAGGCGGCAGGAGCCTCTAGTATAGATATAAATATGGGATGCCCAATGCCAAAAATTGTAAATAACGGCGATGGAAGTGCACTTATGAAGAATCCGGCTCTTGCCGGAGAAGTCGTGCGCAAGGTAAAGTCAAACGTAAAAATCCCTGTAACCGTAAAAATACGAAAAGGATGGGACAGTGAAACTGCGCCGGAATTTGCAAAGGTTTTGGAGGCTTCCGGTGCTGATATGATTACTGTCCATGGCAGAACACGTGAGGAGTTTTATAGCGGTAGTGCAGATTGGGGAACAATAGCACGGGTTAAATCTGCAGTAAAGATTCCTGTAATAGGTAATGGCGACATCAGAACAGGACAGGACGCAAAAAGAATGATGGAAGAAACGGGCTGTGACGGAGTTATGGTAGGACGAAGCAGTCAGGGAAATCCCTTTATCTTCCGTCAAATTAAAGAATACTTGGAAAAAGGGGAGATAACCTATTTTCCCACAGCGATTGAAAAACTGGAAACAGCCCTTTTGCACATAGACAACCTGTGCAAAGAAAAGGGAGAATCCCGAGGGATTAAAGAGGCAAGGAAGCACGTTGCGTGGTACATCAAGGGTATGCCTCATTCGAATGAATTAAAAACCAAAGTTTTTACTGTGACAGAACTGAGTGAAATGTCAAAACTGCTAAGATTTGCCATAGATAATATGGAAAAATAAACAAAAATTAAAATTTCTCTTGATTATTTACTTATATAGTGTTATAATGCTATTGCTAATGTGTACAGTAGTGCTTTCTTCGTATGCTTTAAGTAGGGCATTACGGCAAGTGCCTGTTATATCAGTGAACGCCCCAACAAGGTTTACTGATAGTTTATGGAGCAAATGATTTGTGCGGTGTCCGGATATAGTCGACGATACTCGGAAGCTAGCCCCGTATATTTTGTTTGTTACTGTGAGTACATTGGGAGGGATTGTTTTAATACAGAGTCGTCAGTTCTCCTAATCATATGTTACGGGAGTGCCCCTAGACTGTCGATTCCTAACCGACGAAAGCTTTCCTTGTATGTTATGCTCTGCTTAAAACATACGAACCTAAGTACACATTCAAAACTCCTGCAACTTTTTGTGGCAGGAGTTATTTGTTATTGTGTGGGAAATACTACTTTTATGTTGTAATTTTTGGAATAACAAAAATGCTGCTTTATTCCTACGCCCGCAGGCACAGCTTTTATTAAAGCTTTTTTATAAAAAAAGAATACTAAATAAAGACAATAAAAAAAGGAAAATCTTTAGAATGAAAATAGAACACAACTCTCATACAGAATTATACAGAAGTCCATTTGGTGCCGTAATCTGCGAAAGTGAAGTAAGAATCAGGCTGTTTCTTTCAGATTTCGGGATACCTTCTCACGTGAAGCTTGTATGTGAATATAGAGGGGAAGAAAAGACATACAATATGGCATACGCTTTTGAACTGGCGGGAGGATATATATACGAAGCAAAGGTCATCATGCCAAAAGATGCAGGCCTTTTGTTTTATTATTTTGATGTGAAATCAGATTTGGGCAGATTATTTTACGGTAATAACGAAAGTGGCCTTGGCGGCAAGGGAAAAAAGGAAAATGAAAAACCGGAGAAAATGTTCCAGATTACCGTTTATGATAAAAGTCTTAATACACCAGACTGGTGGAAGGAGGCTGTATGTTATCAGATTTTTCCGGACAGATTCTCAAATGGAAATGAAGACGGAAGCTTTTTGGGAGACAGACAGGATATTATAAAGAGAAATTGGGGAGATGAGCCGTTTTATAAGTCGGAGCAGTTTGGTGATGACTACCTTTGTAACGATTTTTTTGGCGGTAATCTGCTGGGGATAGAAAAAAAGCTGGACTATCTAGCGGAAATGGGTATAACTGCCATATACTTAAATCCTATTTTCAAAGCATATTCAAATCATAAATACGACACGGGAGA
>SVKH01000051.1 GCA_015068545.1 Oscillospiraceae bacterium | reverse complement strand
AAGAATAGCTACTATTTCTTCATAAGGCAGTTTGCATTTGTGGCGGTAGGCTTTGTGTTAATGTTCATATTTGCCAATATAGACTATAAAAGGTTTAAGCCTTATGTAAATCTGTTTTATGTGATATGTGGAGTATTGCTGTTTTTGGTGTTCCTGCCCATTATAGGCGTATCTTTAAACGGATCAAGGCGTTGGATAAATCTTGGATTTATGAATTTCCAGCCTTCTGAGCTTGCGAAGCTCTCTGTTGCTATGTTCTATGCTCTTTTGATAGAGGAAAAACGGTACAATCTAAAGAACACTAAAGACCTTATGCGTTCCGCTATATGGGTGGGTATTATCGCTGTTTTGATGTTGGCAGAAACCCATCTTAGCGGTACCATAGTTATATGCAGTATAGCACTTTGCCTGCTGGTGGTAGGCGGTGCAAGATTGAGCGTGGTAGGATTTTCGCTGGCTTCGGTAGGATTGGTCGGATGGGGAGCTATCAGACTTTTGGACCCTGTAAGATGGGCTAGAATGGCAAGTTTTGTAAATCCATTCTCAGACAAGCAAGGATCAGGTTATCAGACAATTCAGTCACTTTACGCCATAGGCTCAGGCGGTATTTTTGGCAAAGGTCTAGGGCAAAGCGTGCAAAAATTCTCCTACTTGCCGGAACCGTATAATGATTTTATATTCTCCATAGTATGCGAAGAGCTTGGACTTATAGGTGCAGGATTCATCATTGCTCTGTTTGCAGGGCTGGTGATAAGAGGTATAAAAATAGCTATGGAAGCACCGGATAAATTCGGACTATTGACAGTTGTGGGCATAATGACTCAGATAGCCGTTCAGACTATTTTGAATATAGCGGTTGCAACATCAACAGTACCGAACACAGGTGTTTCCCTGCCATTCTTCAGCTATGGCGGAACTGCGATTATGATTCTGCTTGCCCAAATGGGAATAGTGCTGAATGTATCACGGTATTCCACCAAAAATTTGTCGTAGAGAGGTTTTAATATGAAAATTCTGTTTGCCGGCGGCGGTACGGCAGGGCACATAAATCCTGCACTTTCTGTTGCTGAGTACATGAAGGAAAAATCCGAAGATTTTGAGGCTTTGTTTATAGGCACAAAAAAAGGACTGGAAACAAAGTTAGTTCCGTCTGCGGGATATAAAATCAAGTATATTGATATATGTGGTTTCGACCGAAAGCATCTTTTAAAAAATGTGTCGGTAATCTGCAAACTGCAAAAATCCAAAATGGACTGCAGGCGTATTCTAAAGGAATTTAAGCCCGATGCTGTGGTGGCAACGGGAGGATATGTTTCAGGTCCAGTGCTTATGGCAGCAAAGAAGCTGGGCATTCCATCTATAATCCACGAGCAGAATGTGTATCCGGGGCTTACTGTAAGAGGTGCAGAAAAGTATGTGGATTATGTTGCTGTCAGTTTTGACGAAACAGTATCCTACATGAAAAATAAGGAAAAATGCGTGGTAACAGGCAATCCGATAAGACCTGAGATTTTAAAGGCAAACAAAGAAACTGCCAGACAGGAATTGGGACTGGAGGAAAAGCCATATGTACTTGTTTTCGGTGGCAGTCTTGGTGCTGAAAAAATAAATAATACAATGCTTGGGGTGATAAAAAAGCTGTCCCAGACTAATGCTTTTTCACTTATATTCGGCACAGGAGACCGAAACTACCAAAAGGTTATGGCGGAAATAGAAAAAGCCGGCATTTTCCTTGGTGATGATATTAAGGTGGTACCGTACATCAATAATATGAGCAGTGTAATGGCTGCTGCGGATGTTGTGGTATCTCGTGCCGGAGCTATCACAGTATCGGAAATATGTGCTCTTTCCAAAGCATCGGTGCTTATTCCGTCACCTAATGTGGTTAGGAACCATCAGGAACAAAACGCAAGAGAACTGGAAAAACAGGAAGCAGCGGTGGTAATTACCGAGGATATGCTTACCGATGAGCTTTTGTACAGCAAGATAGAGGAGCTTACAAAGGATAGCACGTACCTTGCCAAGATGGGCAAAAATGCAGGCAAGATAGCAAAGGTAAATGCTCTGGAGGAAATCTATAATATAGTAACGAAGATAATTAAATAGTAAGATATTAAAAAGGCATAGTCACAATTTAGTGGCTATGCCTTTTTTGCTTGGCAGCTGAGTAAAGATATCAGCTATTTTGTGGTAATTTACATTTCAGGATATTCTATGAAGATATCTACTACGTCACCATCAACTATCATTGCTACTGCATTGTGGATTGTGGATGTAGCTACATCATATACACAATCTTGAACTACTCCGTCAACTACTTGTTCAATGAGATCAGAGCCTACGATATCCAAAGAGTATGTTGTAGAGTATTTTTGATAGTCTCTTGGAGAACCGTCTGCACCGTCAAACATGTACGCATTACATTCATCTGTAATACCGAACGTGTACATACCCTTTGTACCTGTTGGATCATCATATGTGTTGCCGTCGATTACGCCATTTTCAATCACACCGAAGGTGATAGAGCTGCCCGTAACTTCTGTAACAACACCGTTAACAAGCTGAATGTTTGCTGTGCTATCGGCAAATCCTTCTGACCAAGCTGTTATATCTATTTCTGATTCAGGGATTGTGCTGGAAAACACAGCATCTTGTCTGTCGTAAATCTTGTAAGAATCAGACACATAACCATCAGCATCTGTTGTAAAGAACATCACATCACCTTCGTTGATAGGTGTACCGTCGGTGTGCGTGGGAGCTACGGTTGTATCCCAGTACAATGTTATATGTTCGCCCTTATAAAGGACTTCAGTGCCCATGCAACTAGCACCATCATAGATCTTGTTTGATGGGGTCCTTGTGACAACTGCGAATCTTGAATCTTCTGTAAATGTCTTGCCGAGAGCTGATAAGATTATAAAGCTATAAACGTCACCTGTCTTGTAGGCATAGGCTGTGTATTGAACTTTAGGCTTAAGTTCGCTTGCATCGAACTTAGAATATTCGCTAATGTTTCTGACATAATTTGATGCGTCAATCATCTTAACTTCGTCAGTAATCGTCACTGAACCAAGCTTACATGTGTTAGGATTGTATTCCTTGTCGACAAGGTTTGTTCTGCTATTTGCGTCAAGAGTATTCAAGACAACGGTATTGTCAGACCTAATCTTGTATGTTACTACGCGGTCTTGAGGAGGTTTTTTGTTGCCTACATTCATAATGAAAGCGTCAACTGCAGATGCAGAGTTTAGGTTGCCTCTGGCACTGATTTCGTAAGTAGCTGTTGTACCATCTTCAAGAAGAAGTGTTACCTTTTCTTCTCCACTTGTGCTTGTTCTTTCTATTATAGCGAATTTATTGAGGATAACAACAACTGTACCGTCCACGATTCTGCCGAACGGGTCAAGCACTAGATCGTACGTTGTAGCAATGAACAGCTCGCGTTGTGTTGAATTAAAATCAAATCCTACATATTTGTATGTGGTTTCTCCTACTGTGTATGTTCCAAGATCGTTATCGTAATCAACAACCATTCCTTGGATGGTTTTATTTGTAGCAAGAACGGTCATTTCAGCAGGATTAGTAATAGTATAGTCTGTTGAGTTTACCAAAGCTTCATAGTTTGTGTAAACGGCTATAATATCGTTATCGCATAGCTGGTTAAGGCTTATTTGTCTACTGTTTCTTTCTGCATAGATATTTGACAGGCCGTCTTCAATTGCCGTATCTGTAACGGTTATCGTTATAGGGGCTGTTATGTTTAGTTCAGGACTGATCGAATCATCAGCTACAGGAGTGAAGGTCACTGTTGTTTTATCGTCAGCATAGATTACCGAGTTTACGGTACCCACAATATAGTAGTCTATATATATTCTGTCATACTGAGAAGAGCTTAGTGTAGACTTTTTAAAGCAAATGTTTCCCTGAGCATTACCGAGGAACTTATCAAGTATTTCGTCGGATATTTCTTGTGCAGTATATTCATATTCATTTATGTACAATTTGGCATCTGGTGAAACGTCTATTGTTTCGCCATTAGTGAATAGTATTCCACCGCCTTTAATAAATGTTGTAGCTCTGTTAAATTGGTGAACGTAATATTCTGCGGGAACGTTATATGGTGCCAATTCTGCTGATTCAAATGTTGGTGTGTCGAAGTACGGTTGCATGGTTTGTGAATCCCATATAAACAGTTTTTTATAAGCTGCCGATGAGTTAAATGGTGCTTTGCAGAAAAGGTATCCTATTTCTCCATCGGATATACTGTTATCCAGAATAACATTGTCAAAGGTTTCCACTTCCAATAATCTGTCCTGCTCGTCATAATCAGCAGTAGCGATTATTGGAGCCTTGTTACCACTATTTATCCAGGATACCTCAATAGTGGTGTCGCCGTCAGCTTTGTACAGCACAGAACCAAGCTTCTTTGCATATACATTATCAAATAGAGTCAGGTCGGGACTATTGCCGACACAGCAGGAGAATAACTGGAGTTTGCCGATACCTTTGAAGAAGGGAGATGCATCCTCGTATGAACCGTTAAACAAAGTCTGTCCTGTTGTTTTGTCAGAAACTAACCAGTAAAAGGTATTCTCCTTTTTAGATAGAGAAAGTGTTAGCCAGTGATCTGGTGATATGCTTTTACTTTCGCTGTAATCCACATACAAAAAGTCCTCTGGGTGAATAGGAGTATCATACAGCGCATTTCTCACCTTGGAAAATCTTGCCTGACTGCTAGAATCATCAGTAGTTAGTGCAAGCTCGTAGTATATATTGTCAACAAGGGTATTCGCAAGTCTGATGCCCGCCAGATTATTATTCATCTTCATATCCACAGAGTATGTATAATTTTCGGCATTTTCTATATCCTTGGTAAGATTCAATACACATTGATTACCGTCTGATTCTGTGGAAGGAGTAAGGCCTATCACAGTATTCCTCCCGGTGAATCCCAATGTATAGGTGCCGTAGGAATTAAGACTGCCTGTTCCGCCCAAAATTGCAGAAGTTTCCCAAACTCCGTTAATAAGGGGGATTGAATTTCCATACCCTGTTCCTGTTACAGAAATTCCGGATTTATAACTGTCTATCGTATCCCGAATAAGGAATAAAGGTGTATTTGTTGCAGCAGATACCGGTATTGTAATTCCCGCGGTAAGCATAGCTAATGCAATAAGTAGTGAAATAATCTTCTTGGTGTTTCGCATTTTCTTCCTCCTGTTAACTATAATAAATCCATTCTATCATCTACGGAGGTGTTTGTCAAATTCCAAGCTGATAATCGTAAAAATTAAAAAGATGTCGGTATGAGAATGACACAAATTCATGAAACCTCAAGGCCTCTTGCAAAAAAATCATTAAGATGTTGTATTGTGGAATAATAATACTGTAAACTTAATGAGAAAATTTAAAATATATTAAAAAAGGTCTTGAAATATTCCTATATATTTGGTAAAATAGAAAAAATATCATAAAGTATGAAACGGAGGAATAATGATATGACCGAAAAGTTCGCTAAAGAAGGCTTGACATATGATGACGTGCTTCTGCTTCCACAGGAATCGGACGTTACTCCTAATATGATCGAGCTGGAAACCAATCTTACCAAAACCATCAAGCTTAGAATTCCACTGATGAGTTCTGCCATGGATACTGTAACAGAGGCAGAAATGGCCATCGCTATGGCTCGTGAAGGTGGCATAGGCATCATCCACAAAAACATGACAATAGAGCAACAGGCATTAGAAGTGGACAAGGTTAAGCGTAGCGAAAACGGCGTTATAACAAATCCGTTCAGTCTTACAAAAGACCATACTCTTAAAGATGCTGATGATTTAATGCACAGATACAGGATTTCCGGTGTGCCTATTTGTGACGAAAACAACATCTTAATAGGTATCATCACAAACCGAGACCTTAAATTTGAAACAGATTTTGAGGGTAAAAAGATATCAGAAGCTATGACAAGTGAAAACCTTATCACTGCTCCTGTCGGCACAACCTTGGAAGAGGCTCAGAAGATTTTGAGCAAGCATAAGATAGAGAAGCTTCCTTTGGTAGATGAAGAAAATCACCTAAAGGGCCTTATCACTATAAAAGATATAGAAAAAGCAGTTAAGTACCCGAATGCGGCAAAGGACGAAAAGGGCAGACTTTTGTGCGGTGCGGCAATTGGTGTTACAAACGATATTATGGACAGAGTAGATGCTCTTGTTAACGCAGGCGTTGACGTGCTTGTACTTGACTCTGCTCACGGACATTCAAAAAATATTCTTGATAAAATTGTTCAGGTTAAATCTGCTTACCCTGAAATTCAGTTAATAGCGGGTAACATTGCTACTGGCGAAGCGGCAGAAGCCCTAATCAAAGCTGGTGCAGACTGCGTTAAGGTAGGTATCGGACCTGGTTCTATCTGTACAACAAGAGTCGTGGCAGGTATCGGTTGTCCGCAGGTTACAGCTATCTATGATGTTGCAGAAGTAGCTAAAAAGTACGGTATTCCGGTAATCGCAGACGGTGGTCTTAAGTATTCCGGAGATATTCCCAAGGCTATTGCGGCAGGTGCTGACGTAGTTATGATGGGTAGTCTTCTTGCAGGCTGTGAAGAAAGTCCTGGAGAATTTGAAATATATCAGGGCAGACGTTTCAAGGTTTACCGTGGAATGGGTTCGATAGCTGCTATGGAATCAGGTTCAAAGGACAGATACTTCCAAACAGGCTCCAAAAAGCTTGTTCCGGAGGGTGTAGAAGGTCGTGTTCCTTACAAGGGCACCGTATCTGACACTATATTCCAGCTTCTTGGTGGTCTTCGTGCAGGTATGGGTTACTGCGGAACAAAAACTATTCCGGACCTTAAGGAAAGAGGTAAGTTTGTAAGAATCACCGGTGCCGGACTAAAGGAAAGTCATCCGCACGATATTTACATCACAAAGGAAGCACCAAATTATAGTTTCCACACCGAAGCATAAAATTAGGGATGCGCTAAAATGCACATATTGAGCGATACTCACCACTCGGCGTACACGCGTACGCCGTCGGGTGTCCACTAAGTGTTCGTCTCGCCCAATCTGCGCTATTTTATCGCATCCCTTTTGAGTATGAGGAAAAAGGGCACATACCGAACGATACTCACCACTCGGAGTACACGCGAACGCCGTCGGGTGTCCACTAAGTGTTCGTCTCGGTCAATCTGCGCTATTTTATCGCATCCCTTTTGAGTATAAGGAAATGCGTATATCGAACAAAACGAACCGCTGGGCATACACAAGTAAGCCATCTGGAAAACTTATTAGTTTTGTTTTGTCAAATCTACAACATTTTAGTACATCTCTTTATTTTTGAGCATGATTTACTACTTTGAATAAAATGGAGGTTCTGATGAAAAAAGTATTTTTACTTTTCGTAGCTAGTGTAATCATATTGCTGTTTAATATAAATATGGTATTTGCCGAAACATACGATATATACACCTATAATGTGACCGAAGGTGAAGTTACCATAGTAAAGTGTGATAACACTGCATCAGGAGATATAATAATACCCGAAAAAATAGGAGGAATGCCGGTGACGGTTATTGGGGGATATGCCTTCTATAAATGTGAAGGAATCACTTCGGTAGTAATCCCTGACAGCGTTAAAGCTATTAAAAATGAAGCTTTTTACCGGTGCACAAATTTAGCGAGTGTGATTATTCCTGACGGTATAAAGGATGTAGCAAACTCTTCCTTTATGTACACCGCCATATATGCAAATGAATCCAACTGGGAAAATGACTTATTCTATATAGGGAATTACCTAATGATTGCGGATATGGATATAGAAGGAGCGTGTCGCATAAAACAGGGAACAAAGTATATAGCTAACTCTGCGCTAGGTTATTGTGACATAACCTCAGTTGAAATACCGGACAGTGTGGAGATAATAGGTGCTAGAGCATTTCTCGATTGTGCTCTACTTACCGAAATCAACATCCCAAAAGGAGTTAAAGCGATAGGTGAAGATGCTTTTATGGGATGTGATGGTCTGACATCAATTACAATACCGGATAGTGTAACTGTCGTTGGAGCAGGTGCTTTTTCTAATTGTCCGTATGTCACAACAGCTAGTATAGGAAACGGAGTTTCATCTTTAGAAAGTGAAGTTTTTGCCAATAATACACGACTGGAAAAGGTTACAATAGGAAGTGGCATTACTTCCATAAATACTGATGCTTTTTTGGAAACTGGAAAGTTAATAGAATTTGAAGTTGACGAGAATAATCAAAGCTACACAACCATAGACGGAGTTCTATGTAGTAAGGACAAAAAGACATTAGTATCCTTCCCTAAAGGTCGCACAGGAGAATATACTGTACCGGATTGCATCAATAATATAGGAGAAAAGGCATTTTATTCCTTCCCGGGAGTGATCTCAGTTATATTAGGTAGTAACGTAGAGAGTATAGGCGCTGAGGCTTTCAAAGGGTGTAGAAAGCTAGAAAGTATCACTATGTCCGAGGGTTTAAAGCAAATAGGGGATAACGCTTTTTACAGCTGTAAAAAGCTGAAGTCGGTAGCAATTCCGGACAGTGTGGAGAGTTTGGGCACATATTGCTTTGCGTGCTGTTGGGAGTTGACTTCCGCTAAGATAGGAAAAAAAGTCAATGAGCTTGACGGAACTTTTTACGACACAGGACTTACGAGTGTCCAAATCCCTGAGAGTATCACCCAGATAGGAAACAGCGCTTTTGAATGGTGCACAAAGCTGGTCTCTGTCATATTTCCTGAGAGTATCACCAAAATTGGTCCGGGAGCATTTGCAAACTGTACTTCTCTTGAATCAATCACCATTCCTCGCGAAGTGACTGAAATTGGTGGCAGAGCCTTTTATAAATGTGAAGGACTTACGTCAATCGTCATTCCTGATGATGTCACTCAAATAGGTGCCCGTGCATTTTGCGACTGCATAGGACTGGGCTCTATTCAGATTCCTGAAGGAGTAAAAGTTATTGGAGCAGAGGCTTTTTATAATACAGAGTATTACAACGATTCTTCCAACTGGGCAGATGATGTACTTTATATAGATAATCACCTGATAAGAGGAAACGAAAAAATAAATGGCTCTTGTCGCATTAAGCCGGATACAAAAAGTATTGCAGATTGTGCCTTTGACGAATGTATCAAGTTAGTGTCGGTGATTATTCCTGAAGGTATAGAAAATATTGGCAGAAACACGTTCAGTGAGTGTAGAAGGCTTAATTGTGTTGTTATTCCTGCAAGTGTGAAAAAGATTTCTATGAACGCATTTAATATGGGTGTAAGACTGGGAGAAGTATACTATTCAGGCACAGAAAGTGAATGGGAAGAAGTCGAAATAGAAGAAAACAATGAAGACCTTCTTGAAGCTGATATTATTTACATGGACAGAAACGCTAGCGGAATATACGCAGATGGGACAATAATCTCTGTTGTTACAGATGATAGCTGTGCAGGAAAACAGCTTGTTGTAGCAGTATATAATGGGGATAGTCTTGTGGAGGTATTTGCGGATATCTGCAGACCGCAGATGGTGTATGAAACTTTTGAAACATATACTGATGTAAAAGTAATGGTTTGGGATAACCTATCTGCTATGAGCTCTGCTTGCGAAGCAGAAAAGTTGTTCTTACAATAAAAATAGGGGATGTAAATTGATGTGACTAAACATTTAGTGCCATATCAAATATTACATCTCCAATTTTAATGCTTTCTTATTATGTGGGGAATTACCACTTTTGTCTTGCAATTTCCAGAAAAACAAAATCGCTAATCCTACGATCACAAGCATAGTTTTTATCGAAAGCTTTTTTATTTCTTTATTCTCTTGTCACATTTTGTTGCAAGGTGTGTTCCGATACTTTGGAAAAGCTGTACCAAAAGAATCAGGATAATAACCGCAATAATCATAACAAGATACTTATATCGGTAATAGCCGTAATTGATTGCAATTTTTCCCAAGCCACCGCCACCGATAATACCACTCATTGCGGTATAGCCAAGGATTGTGGTAATGGCGATAGTCGCATTAGAGATAAGCGATGGTACGCTTTCGGGAATCATAACCTTCAAAATAATCTGCATAGGCGATGCACCCATACTTTGCGCCATTTCGATGATGTTTGGG
>SVKH01000050.1 GCA_015068545.1 Oscillospiraceae bacterium | reverse complement strand
CTGCGTTGCCACCTTCAAGGTTTACCATAAATCCCATTATACAACCGCCTAAAACCGCAATAGGCAGATTTAGCGAATAGCACATACACGCAGCAGTAAATAACGCACATAGACCACCTACGTTTACGCCGGTGTGTGGCAGGTTTATCCCCGAAAAGCCGTTAAAAATGCAACTTGCAATCACCAATACCGAAGCAGAGCCCCATCCGTTTTTTTCATAGGTGTGCAGAAAAAGCAGGTAAAAAAGAGCCACCGCCACCGACTCTATCGCCAGATACAGGGCATCCTTTGCACCACCCTGCAAAAGCAAAAGCTCCACAGCTCCGGTAAAAAGCAGCGAAAATCCAAGAGCAACAGCTTTTACTCCTCTATCATCCCGTTTTCTTAAATATACTAAGAGCCTGTACACAAAAAACCCTGTTATATACCTTAATTTCATTGTCGGTGATACTATTGTGCCCACAAGCAAGGCAAGCATGGGAATGTATACGGTTCCCGATGAAAAGGTGGCGGCAAATGCCAGTCCCAAAGGGCTTGCTCCTCCCAGACTTGCTCCCGACAAAAGCAATGTGACAATACCTTTTACCACATCTCTTTTACCGGGTAGTTCAACTGTTTTTTCCGAAATTTTAGGTATAATGATATTCATTAGTTTGTTCCTTTCTCCTATTTTGTGGTAGAAACAATTATATCACCAAAACCTTCTGCAAATTGCCAAATCCTGTTGTCGAAAGCTCTCCTCTTTCTTCCATAAATAATACAGTTGTATTACAATTCGACCTTTAAAATGGATTTTAATGCAAAAATGTAGTATAATATGTCATAATATAGAATGGAGGCAGATATGAGAATACTAGTTTTTTCCGATTCCCACGGCAGCGTTTCCGCTTGCACAACAGTCATCGAAAACATAATAAATGTAGATATGATTCTTCATGCAGGGGACTGTGTATCCGATGCCGCGTGGATACAAAAATGCTACCCGAATATACCGGTAAAGTATGTACGCGGCAATTGCGACACAAATCCATGCACCGCACCTTCAGAGCTTATAATAGAAGCTGAAGGTAAAAAGATTCTCTTAGCACATGGTCATCAATACTCGGTAAAATCTCAGCCTGAATGTCAGGATTTGATAGAAGCCGCCAAGGGCTGTGACTGTGCGGTCTTCGGGCACACTCACCAGCCCGTATGCTTTAAAAAAGAAAACCTGACCGTACTCAATCCCGGTAGCGCAAAAAGTCTTAATAGCTACGGAGTAATAGAGATAGAAGACGGAGTCCTCCGTGCGGCAGTGTGCTATTCAAACCCGCTGTAATCGGGGCAAAATTCTACCCCTTTCGACTCTTTCTCCCTTTTATAATAGGAGTGGATTGTTGAAGTTGCACAAAAGACAAGCGGCTATCGAAAATTTGTGATTATCGTGACATTTTCCTTAAAAACGGGATAAATACGCATCAAAATGTCACACCTATTGGGATTTTTTACCACTCAAGGTTTGGCATATTGTAAAACAGCCTCCCCAAGCATTGCATCGACCATACCGATATTCTATAATATACATGGTAGGTCGTTGTTATACCTTCGGGGATTTTTGTGGGAAAAAAATCCTTAATATATAATTAGCGGCTTTATGGAGAAACATACCGGGTAATGACAGTTACTCAGTATGTTTTTTCTTATTTCCCGATAAATTTTCAAAAAAAGTCTTGACAAATATAAATTTAGAGAATATAATAGACGCGATGTCTAATTTTGTGTAGGAGGAGTGTCCCCTTTACACAAACAGAGGATTATAAAGATTTCAAAATATCGGGAGGTGTTCAAAAGATGAAAAGAACTTATCAGCCAAAAA
The DNA here is from genome assembly GCA_015068545.1 of Oscillospiraceae bacterium. Taxonomy (GTDB): domain Bacteria; phylum Bacillota; class Clostridia; order UBA1381; family UBA1381; genus UBA1738. The sequence continues at coordinate 8,577 of SVKH01000050.1, read as the reverse complement.
AGCGTCAAAGAGCTAAGGAACACGGTTTCAGAAAAAGAATGGCCACTGCTTCCGGCAGAAAAATTTTAGCTAAGAGAAGATTAAAGGGCAGAAAGAAATTGTCAGCATAAAATTAAGGCGAGAAGTAGAGGCTATTTAACCTTATGCTTTTTGCCTTTTTTGATAATTATTTTAACCTACCATCCAGTTTAAAAAGGACAAACACATGAACAGTGCAGAAACATTAAAGCTGAATAAAGATTTTAAACGTCTTTATTACAGAGGAGAAAATATTGTTACTCGCTCTGTTGTTGTTTACGCGCAAAAAAACCGTCTGTCATCCAACAGACTTGGACTTACTTGCGGCAAAACCGTAGGCAAAGCCAACAAAAGAAACAGGGCAAAAAGACTGATGCGCGAAAGCTACCGTTTATTATCTAAAGAATTGAAACAGGGCTATGACATCATACTAATCGCCAGGACACGCATACAGGATAAAAAATGCCCCGAGGTAATGCGAGATGTACGCTATGCCTTTTCAAAATTGGGATTGATTAAATGAAAAAAATTCTTATTTTTTTAGTTAAATTTTATCAGAAATACATATCCGGACTAAAGTCTGCACCAAGCTGCAGGTTTATACCCACATGCTCGGAATATGCCCTACAAGCTATCACAAAGTACGGTGCCATAAAGGGCTCATACCTTGCTCTTCGCAGGGTATTAAAATGTCATCCATTCCACAAAGGCGGGTACGATCCGGTACCGTGACATTCTTTTCAGAGAGGAACAGTATATGAAACTTAGTCTATTCGAGCTTTGTATTACAAGACCGCTGGGCTTTATCATAAGCCTTATTTACGACATTGTCCAAAACTACGGTCTTGCTATTATTTTATTTACCATTATCGTAAAGCTTATTCTTCTTCCTTTGCAAATCAAATCGCAAAAAGCAATGAAGAAGCAACAGAAAATTCAGCCTATTATAGCAGAATTACAAAAAAAGTACGCAAATGACCAGCAAAGACTTCAAACCGAAATGATGAAGGTCTACAAGGAAAACAACGTAAGCATGACAGGCGGATGTCTGCCACTTTTAATACAAATGCCTATCCTTTTCGGTCTTTACAGAGTTATCCAAAGCCCTCTAACCTATATCAAAGGAATCAACTTTACCGATTCTGCCGTACTGGAAAGTGCAAAGCAGGTTGTTGCCGAAATGGTAGAGAAATTCCCTGACACAATAGGAAATGTGGCAAATATGGCGATAGAGCAAATAGTTAAAAACTACCAGATTCAGCTTACAACATGGTCAGAGCTATTGGGAAAAACTGCAGAGCTGGGTTGGGATATCAACTTCAACTTCTTGGGCATTAATCTTTCCAAGATACCAAGTGCATCTCTAACTCCTATATTGAGCGGAAACTTCAGCGACATGAGCACAGTTCTGCTTATCTTAATTCCTGCACTTGCTATTTTTACCACATGGCTATCCATGAAACAAACACAAGGACAAGCTCAGCAACAGTCAAATTCGGGCGCTGAGAATACAGCTCAATCCATGAGCAAATCTATGACAATGATGATGCCTATTATGACAGGCTTCTTCACATTTACATTGCCTTCAGGTATTGGTATTTACTGGATTATCTCAAGCATAACACAAATGTTGCAATACTACTTCCTGAACAAATATTTTGAAACAAGAGAGGATGATTTTGTTGTTACAGTACCTACTAAAAACAGAAAAAACAGCAAAAAACGTAGATGAAGCTAAAAAGCTCGCACTTGCAGAGCTTGGAATTATAGATGAAAATGATGCAATTATAGTGGTAGAGGACGAAGGCAAAAAGGGCGGATTTTTAGGTCTTGGCTCAAAGGATGCCGTTGTTTCCGCTCAGGTTAAAGATCCTAACGCAGTTATCGCAAAGACATTCCTTGGTAAGGTATTCGAGACCATGAACCTTGACGTTAACGTTACTGCAAAGTCCGGCGACGAATCACTGGAAGTAGAAATGTCCGGTGATCACATGGGACTAGTAATAGGAAAAAGAGGCGATACCCTAGATGCCCTTCAGTACCTTACATCACTTGTGGTAAACCACGAAAGCGACGAGCGTGTAAGGGTAGTGCTTGATACAGAAAACTACCGCCAAAAACGCCTTAATTCATTGACAGCACTTTCTCAAAGGCTGGCAGATAAAGTAGCCAGAACAGGAAGAAAGCACACACTAGAGCCAATGAATCCATACGAGAGAAGAATTATTCATTCCAGTCTGCAATCAAATGACAAGGTTACTACCTACTCTGTTGGCGAAGAGCCATTCAGAAGAGTTGTAATAGCCTCCAAAAACGCACCGGCTCGCAATAGTCAACCTGCGCCGGCTCGTCACATCACAATAAAGAATATGAGCGATTACAGACAGCAAAACCACAACAAGCACAAGAGCTTTGACGAATTTTTATCAGAAAATTCAGAAGAAATATAACTACAAGCAAATTGATGTCTGCAGGTGCCGGCATCAATTTTTATTGAAAGGAGAACTACCATGTCAGGACATTCCAAATGGAGTACAATAAAAAGAAAAAAGGGTGCAAATGACGCACAAAGAGCTAAGATTTTTACCAAAATTGCCCGTGAGATTCTGGTTGCAGTAAAGGCTGGCGGTCCGGATCCTGATAACAACTCTTCCCTAAAGGACGCAATCTCAAAGGCAAGAGCTGCCAATATGCCTAACGATAACATTACCAGAACTATCAAAAAGGCATCCGGCTCAACAGACGGCGATAACTACGAAAACATCACATACGAAGGCTATGGCCCAAACGGTGTTGCAGTAATAGTAAATACACTTACCGATAACCGTAACAGAACAGCGGCAAATGTTCGTCACTGCTTTGACAAATTCGGCGGTAACATGGGTACAACAGGTTGCGTAAGCTTTATGTTTGACGAAAAAGGCGTTATCATTATCGAAAACGATGATATTGACGAAGACGAAATCACAATGGACGCGTTGGATGCAGGCGCAGACGATATCTCTGTGGAAGAAGACTGCATCGAGATCACCACTGCACCGGAGGATTTCCACACAGTTCGTGACAGCCTTGAAGCAAAGTACACCATTTCCTCAGCAGAAGTTTCTATGGTTCCTCAGACAATGACTACCTTGACTGACGAAAAGCAAATCCAAATGATGACAAAAATGCTGGAAAACCTAGAAGACGATGATGACGTACAAAACGTATATCACAGCTGGGATATGCCGGACGATATAGAATAAAAACCTGACCGTAACGAGAGCTAATCTTTGTTACGGTTATTTTTTTGACTGCAAATGTTACTATTACACCGGGCCTTCTTGTGCCACAAAATCCTGCTCATCACAACATATTGTGTTGGGAAAAAATATTCCTGAAAAATGTAAAAAAAGCCTTGCAAAATGCTGTTTTATGTGCTATACTACTAAATGGTGTTTTGTGACACATAAATTATCAAAAGGAAGGAGGATGCAAGATGAGAGAAGGAATTCATCCTGAGTACAAGCAAACAACAATTAAGTGTGCGTGTGGCGAAGTTATCGAAATCGGTTCTACAAAAGAGAATATCCTAGTGGAAATTTGCTCAAAGTGCCACCCATTCTACACAGGTAAGCAAAAGCTTATTGATACAGGCGGACGTGTTGAAAAGTTCAACAAGCGTTTCGGCAGAAAATAATTGTTATTGCCAAAATTTATTCTTATTTATGAAATTTAAGGTTAAACCTATACTTGGATAACCGAATCACCAACGGTTTCTCAGTATCGGGGGATGATTTACACATAGGAGGTGAAATCTATGACAAAGGAACGTAAGCAAGAAATCATTGCTACTTACGCAACTCACGAAGGCGATACAGGTTCTCCTGAGGTACAGATTGCTCTTTTAACAGAAAGAATCAATCACCTTAACAACGAGCATCTTAATATGCACAAAAAGGATAACCACTCAAGAAGAGGTCTTCTTATGATGGTTGGTAAGAGAAGAAATCTTATGAACTACCTAAAGTCACAGGATATCGAAAGATACCGTGCTTTAGTTGCTAAACTAGGTCTTAGAAAATAATAGATATGGCTATGGGCAAGCATTTTATGTTTGCCCATATGTTGCATATAGGAGATATAGAATTTAGCATATAAATAGAGCCACCAAATCCGATTTGCAGGCTGTATTTATCTGCTAATATATATCTCCACAAAAAATCGAGAAAAGGAGAGAAAATTATGTTCAGAACATTTGAAACAGAGCTTGCAGGCCGTCCGCTTATAGTAGAAACAGGCAAAATGTGCTGCCTTTCCAACGGACACTGCCTTGTAAGATACGGTGACACAGCCGTAATGGTAAACGTAACAGCATCAAGAACACCAAGAGAGGGTATCGACTTTTTCCCACTTTCTGTAGACTACGAGGAAAAGCTTTACTCCGTTGGTAAGATCCCTGGCGGATACATCAAACGTGAAGCTAAGCCATCTGAAAAGGCAATCCTAACATCACGTTGTATCGACAGACCTATCCGTCCGCTATTCCCTGCTGACCTTCGTAACGACTGTACAGTAGTTGCAACAGTTTTGTCAGTAGAGCAGGACAACCCACCGGAAGTAGCCGCTATGATCGGTACATCCATCGCCCTATCCATATCCGACATCCCTTGGAATGGTCCGATAGGCGCAGTATGGCTAGGCCTGATTGACGGTGAATACATCATAAACCCAACAGTAGAACAAAGAGAAAAATCCGAAATGCACGTTACTCTTGCGGGCACAAAGGAAAAGATCGTAATGATCGAAGCAGGTGCAAACGAAATCGAAGAGCAGGTTATGCTTGACGGTATCAAATTTGCCCACAAAGAAATCATCAGAATTTGCGAATTTGTAAATTCTATAAAGGCAGAAATCGGTAAGCCAAAGTTTGACTACGTCCCTCACGAAATTGATAAAGATTTGTGGAACGCAGTTAAAGAGCTTGAATACGAAAACATCAAATTTGCTCTTGACACAGACGATAAAAACGTCCGTGACGAGAGAATGGGTAAGGTTGAGGACGAAATCATAGAAAAGCTTTCTGACCGATTCCCTAACCTATCCGAAACTCTTGGCGAGCTACTTTATAAAATGCAAAAGGAAATAGTTCGTGCATGGCTTGTAGAAGGCAAGCGTGTAGACGGCAGACAGCTTGACGAAATCCGTCCGCTAGCTGCAGAAGTTGACCTGCTTGCAAGAACTCACGGTTCCGGCTTGTTCTCAAGAGGACAGACACAGGTTATGACTATCGCAACACTTGCTCCTCTTGCTGAAATGCAAAGACTTGACGGTATTGATACTGAAGAATCAAAGAGATATATGCACCACTACAACTTCCCTTCATACTCAGTAGGAGAAACAAGACCTTCAAGAGGTCCGGGAAGACGTGAAATCGGTCACGGCGCTTTGGCAGAACGTTCATTGGTACCGGTACTTCCTTCTGAGGAGGAGTTCCCATACGCAATCAGAACTGTTTCCGAGGTCCTTTCTTCAAACGGTTCCACATCCCAGGGTTCAGTCTGCGGTTCTACACTTGCTCTTATGGCTGCAGGTGTTCCGATCAAGGCTCCTGTTGCAGGTATCTCATGCGGTCTTATCACAACAGACAACGGATTTACAACAATGGTGGATATCCAAGGTCTTGAGGACTTCTACGGCGAAATGGACTTTAAGGTAGCCGGAACTAAAAAGGGTATCACATCAATTCAGGTTGACATCAAAAACGATGGTCTTCCTTACGAAGTTATTTGGGAAGCTTTCCAAAAGACTAAAAAGGCAAGAGAATACATCATTGACGAAGTTCTGCTAAAAGCAATAGCAGAGCCAAGAGCCGAGCTTTCACCATATGCTCCAAAGGTTTCTACAATGCACATTGACGTTGAGAAAATCCGCGAAGTTATTGGTCAAGGCGGTAAGGTTATTCAAAAGATTGTTGCAGATACAGGCGCTAAGATTGATATCGAAGAAGACGGAACAATCCACATCTTCGCTATTGACCAAGCATCCGGCGATGCAGCAAGACAAGCTATCGAGCTTATCGTAAAAGAACCTGAAGTAGGCGAGATTTACGAAGGTGTAGTAAAGACTATCACCACATTCGGTGCTTTTGTAGAAATTCTACCCGGCAAAGACGGACTATGCCACATCTCTAAGCTTGACTACAAGCGTGTAGAAAACGTAGAGGATGTTGTAGAAGTAGGTCAAAAGCTACTGGTTAAGGTAATGGAAATAGACGAAAAGACAGGCAAAATTGGTCTTTCTCACAAGGATACTATGCCAAAGCCTGAAGGCTACACAGAGGAAAAGAGAGAGCCACGCCCTCAAAACCGTAACTCAAACGGTGGCCAAAGACGTGACGGCAACAGACCACCTCGCCAAAATGACAACTACAAAAAGCCGGAAGCTCCAGCTCCTGTAGCAGAAGCCCCAGTAGCCGAAGCTCCAAAAGCTGAGCCAATCCCTGCTCAAGAAGCTCCAAAGGCAGAGTCAAAAGAGGAAAAAGGCGGACTATTCAGTAAGCTATTTAATAAATAATAACACAAAATCGCTACTTCACTAAGAAGTAGCGATTTTTATTGACATTTTTTACTTATATATGTTATAATGTATGTGCTACGTATTTTTAATTATAAAATGATTCACGTTTGCGTTTGGCAAAAATGCAAGCTTTGTTTCTCATGCGTGAATCGAGATTAAAATGCGTAGCAACATTACAAGGCTGTGCGTTTTTCGGTGTATCGGCTTTGTCCGATGCACTTTTTTATTGCACTCGCCTTAAAGGTTGCCACACACTTTTTTAAAGAGCTGTTTCACTGCAAAAGTGAGGCAGCTTTTAGTGTTATACAGCTTTCTTTATCGCGAACAATCTAACACAATCTGCGTCCATAGTTACCATAGCATTTATAGCAAACATTAGTGTATTTAACATCTTTAAAAAAGAGAAATCCCTGTTTTTGAGACTTCTCTAGAGTTTATTCACCACTCCTACCCTTCTGGGCATTACCTTCCTTATCCAAACGAGTTTTTTACACTTGCTTTAATACAGCTTCGCAAGTCCTCCCTCACTGGTTTCTCGGTAGTTATGGGACATATCCTTCCCTGTTTCGTACATAGTTTTCACTACCAAATCGAAGGATATTTTTCTACTGTCACTTAAAAAGTTTGCCAAAGACACCGCGTTTATGGCACGCATAGCCGCAACAGCATTCCTTTCTATGCAAGGAATCTGCACCAAAGAGTGTATCGGATCGCAGGTAAGTCCTAAATGATGCTCCATAGCAATTTCCGCAGCATACTCTATCTGCTCCAGACTAAGTCCAAAAAGCTCCCCAAGTGCCGCCGCCGCCATGGAACAGGCACTGCCAATCTCTGCCTGACATCCACACTCCGCACCGCTTATGGAGGCATTTGTTTTAATTACGTTTCCCACGATACCCGCTGTGGCAAGAGCGTGAATTATCTCCTCATCGGAATATCCACGTCTTTCCTGCTGATAATACATCACCGCAGGCAAAACTCCCGAGGATCCGCAGGTTGGTGCCGTTACTACCACTCCGCTTGATGCGTTTTGCTCACTTACCGCAAAAGCATATGCACAAACCAAGCGGTTTTCTCTGGTTTCCGAGCTTTCATCTATGTGGTGACTGGAATATAGAGAATTTGCCTTCTTCTGCACTCCCAAACCTCCCGGAAGAGTGCCTGTGGATTCTATTCCTGCCTTTATGCTCTCCTTCATGCAAGTCCAAATTTCCCTCATATATTCAAGGAAATCATCACATTCATTCTCCATGGCATATTGCCATATCCGCATCTTCTTAGCTCTGCACCAATCCAAAATATCGGTAAATTTATCTAGCTTATACACGACACTTTCTTCCCTTTGCCGTCTTCCCTCTACTACAAATTTACCGCCGCCAACACTTATTATCCGCCAGTGATCAACCTGCTTATTTTCTTTAAAAGCATAGACATCCATAGTGTTAGGATGCGGAATATTCTTATTTACTTTATCAAATTCAATTTCATGAGGATAGTCTTTAAAAACCTGATGTATAACATATTCAGTACGGTGGCCTTTTCCCATTTTCGCAAGTGATCCGTACAGAACCACCTTAAAGCAATCTGCCGTCTGGTTCTCCTCTCGAAACTGTATACACGCACGTTCCGGTGCCATGGAATGTGAGCTTGACGGGCCCCTGCCTATGCGGTAAAGCTCCTTTAAGGATTCCATTCCTTCGCTTTTTTGCCAAGATCTAGTTTGCTCCATTTCTCCATTCATAAGGACATCCAGCGAAATTTTGAAAACATCCGCCAGCTTATAGCAGGTTTCGGTACTTGGGAAGGAAAGCCCATTTTCCCACTTGGATACGGCGCGGTTACTCACACCCACCTTCTGCCCCAATTCCTTCTGGGACAGATTCATTCTTGTTCTGTATTCATAAATCGTTCTGGAGATAACCGTTCCCGCCAAAAAACCACCTCATTTCCCGAACTATTATATATCACCAGCAAAAAAAAAGTCAATAAATGTCACTTCAA
>SVKH01000049.1 GCA_015068545.1 Oscillospiraceae bacterium | reverse complement strand
CAAAATGGATAGTAGAAAACGAGGAATATAACATAGAACCAGTTGAGCAAATAGGTCCTTGCACGCCTGAAGTCAGTTACTTCTCACCTGACCAAGACGGCTACTACTGTTTTACAGCCTCTGGCACAGGTGACTCCTGCGGTTCTGCAGTACCTTGCAATGTAAGTCCCATCTATTTTCATAACGAAGCAGTTTCCATGCACTCGGAATACTACTCATACGCATATTATTTTCTGAAAAAGGATAGGGTTTACCCTATCCATGCGACCTGCGGTTCTTCCGGTCAGTATAACACACCTATGCGTTATATAATATACAATGAGTATATGGACGTAAACGCCGACTACAACATTGGCGATCCATTAAAGGTGAATAAATCGGCATCCTACTCCTATTACGACTTAGTCCCTGATAAAACATCCCGAATTATTATCAGGAACCAAGATAAATCCGAAAACTACAAGCTGTCGCTGTACGACACCATAACCGGTGAAGCAACTTATGCAGACTACAGATACTGTTCCATAGAATGTGATGTAGTAGCAAACCGTCAGTATTATCTTGTACTGGAGTACGGCAGGTACGACTTATACTCCAGCTATATAGGTGACACCGATAACACCCCTGTTACCACATCCGATGTTAACCTTATGCAGTCTCATCACTACTATGGCTATAACAAGGATAAAATATGGACGTATCATGCTCCAGAGAGTACAATACATATGGATGTAACCTTCAGTAGCCAGTGCGAACTTATGGACGACACACTCTACATCTACAATGATGATGGTTCTCTCAACTCATCCTATAAAGGCAATGAACTTGCAGGCAAAAGTATTTCTCTTAAGTCCAATTCTTTCAGCATCAGGCTGGTTACAAACAATAATTACATAGGATATGGTTTTAAAATTGATAATATAACCTGCTATGACAGAGTCACTCCGCCATCTAGCAATCTTGCATCTGGCACTATACGTCCAAGCTCCGTCCAGCTTACGGCTCATCCCCTTGCTACCATCTATTACAGCTTGAACTCCGGTAGCTACAAAGAATACACTGCACCTATTGATATTACAAGAGATAGTTCTCTTTCCGTTTACGCCCAGATAGGAAATGAAAAAAGTGAAATCATTACATATAACTACCAAGTTAATACATCACTTATGAATCCACCTACAATCAATATAGTAACAGAAAGTGATACATACTCACTTATTAATTTTTCCTCTGAAGAAGGGAATATCTACTACAAAAAAATGCTTTCTGATACAGACTACAAAGTTTACACATCAGGCAATATCCGCCTTGATACAACAGATATCATTGTAGCATACACAGCATCAGGACTTTTAAAAAGCGAATACGTTTACTACTCCCGCGAATTTGAGGAAAAAGGCGAATATACTTTGCCTATTCCCCAAATATCCGTAACCGATATTGATGGTGGAAAGAGGGTAACTATAACGGCAGAAGGCAACTTCGGAATGTTCTCTGATTCCTATAACTACTGCGGAGAGCATTACGAATCCCAGTGCGGAAAAAAAGGCTATGTACACGAATTTACAGACTGGTCTTTGGAAGATATATACTCGTATGTGGACATCACATACGGTGGGGAGAAATCACCACAGGTACGGCTTTTCGGAGAAAAAAACACCTACACCTTTGACATTTTTGACAGCACATATATCCGCGCATACACAGAAAAGCAAAACTCAAAAATGGTTGGAATGTGGCACTATTATATGCCGGAATATACCGACCGTGTGTCGCATGTTACCGAGTTGCCGGAAATTGAAACAACTGAGCACACCTACTCCGAGGAATACAGCAAAGCGAATTTCCTATATGTTGAAGTTCCTAAGGCAAGCGCCCCTACAATATCAGTATCTGACGGAAAGGCTACAATAGAGGCTGAATCCGGCAAGGACATTTATTACAGCATCAATGGTGGAGAATTTGTAAAATACACAACTTCTGTCCCTATTTCATCCAGCGACAGAATCACAGCATACGCCACAGGCTCAGGCTGTACTAAGTCTGATGAGGTATCGGCATTTGAAGTTTTCGCAGATTCTCAGCCTGCAATAAATAACGGAACTGTAAATCTGACAGGCAAAATAAAAAATAACATAGGTGAAAAATCTGCTGTACTTACTGCTGCTTTGTACGAAGACGGCACCGGCAGACTTTTGGATATACACACAGTACCCGTAAATACCAACACAGGCTACACATACGTTGATGATATTTCACTTAGTTGCGGAAACAGCACAAAGGTAAACCTAAAACTACTATTATGGGATTCCTTTGCAAATTCATCGCCACTATCCCATGTGGCAGAGTACACCATTGAGTAATAAATACACCGGCTTTTACTCGAAGCGGTATGCATAGTGATGCAGTTGCTAGGTCTTAGCCCTGCATCACCTCATCTTGGTTTGCATCACTATGACTTAGGTTTACCTCACTGCGACTTGTATTATGCAGCATCATGCAGTTTAGATTTTTCTATCTGAATTTTGGACATAAACCGAAACCTCTCCTTGATAAAAGGCAGTTTTTTAAATTTAAGATTTAGTCAAATAATTTTCATGTTGTTGTGCAACTTAAAAGAGGCAATCAGCTACGGTATTATCCACCCGGCTGTTGCCTCTTTATTTTAGTTATAGCTTATTGCGGTAATTTATAATAATCCTGCCGCTTGGCTTTATTTACAAAAATGACACCATCATTTTAGCCTTAATTTTTCGTTTCAGAGCCCTTACCAAAAAATGCTGTGACTTTTTTCACCATTTTCTTTTCATCATCAGTTGCTCCAAAAACTAGGTAAGCTGTGCAGAATATCACCATATAAACGAAAACTGCCGCAACAAATGATACATAAACATTTTCCACAAAGTAGCCTGCTACAAATCCACACGCTGCCGCAAGAATCTGACATGGCAAAATGCCTCGGAAGGTATTTCGGAGCATAAATAAAACAGGAATCTTTAAGTATTTTGAGTAGTATATATTAATAGCTACTACCAATCCCAGTATTATCGAAACCGCCGTAGCAAAGGTTGCTCCTATAAGTCCCCAAAGTTCTATCCACCAAAAGGTGAGGGCAATATTCACTAATGTCATAATCACCAAAATGCTGGAACGCACCGCCAGCTTATTCTCGGCATGAAGCACATTTATTACAACTTCGTTCGCCATATTAAACAGCTTCGGTGTCATCAAAATTACTCCAATTATCCATGCAAGAGTATAATCGCTGCCATATGCAATCTCTACAAACTGTCTGCCTGCCGCAACAAATCCGAATACAATACTTCCGCCCATCAGTACAACTATTCTACTTGGCGCTATCATCATTTCTGCAAGACTGCGCCTGTCTGTTTTTTCTCCCACAGCTTTTATAATCTGCGGTCCATACATAGAAATAGGTATTGTGGTTATGGAAGAAAACACATTAAACACAAAAAGCGCAATAGAATATAGCGAAACCATTTCCGGACTGAGCCTTACTCCTATTATGAATTTATCTACATTGTTGTTTGCCTGATTAACAATAGTTTGTATAAATATCGCAAGGCAAAGCGGCAAAGCTCCCTTTAAAACAGAAAAGTCAAAATTCTTTACCGAAAAGGAAATCTTTAGAGCCTTTTTGCAATACACATAAAGTGCCAAGAATATAACAATTCCTATTACAGCATCCACGATAGCTATGCACAATCCCGTGGGAATATGCACTATCAACATAATAAGCGAAAGCACTCTGACCACGTTACGCAAAATGCTTATTATGGAATGCAGTGTGTACTTTTCGTACGCCAGCAACACTCCAAACAGAGTCTGCTTAAAAAAGGATACTACCAAGAATACAGTTACAAATATAAAAATATTCTTCCCGTTTGCTATCTGCAAAGGTGTCATGGACTTTTGGTATATGTGGCCGATACTTGAATAAAAACCAAAAGATATCAGAAGTATCAACGCAGTCAAAATCAAGGTTATACCCCAAATTGTAGAAATACTCCTTTTGACTGCTTCCTCGTCTCCCTGACTTCGGCAAAGGGATATGTTTCTTGTCATTACTGTGCCTGTGCCAAACTCGAACAGTACCAGATAGTTTGCAAAGGAAGATATTGCCTGATATGTTCCATACTCGGCAGCACCCAGCCACCTCAGCAGGAACATGGACAAAAAAAGTCCCGATACCATATTTATAAAGGTATTTACATAAGATAATATAATACCCAGTTTTCTACTATGCATCAAAATATCACCTTATGTCCTTTTATTTCATCTTCAAGTCGCTTTTAATTTGCGATGAGCTGATTTCCGGAGTTCTTGGAAGATACACTACTTCACAACCTTCTTCCTTTAAAAAGTCAAACTTTCCTACCCAGTCATCACCCATCACAAAGGTATCTATGCGATATTCGTGTACATCGCTTCTTTTTTGATCCCAGTTATTCTCCGGTACCACCAAATCCACATATCGTATTGCTTCTAAAAGCTGTTTTCTCTCTTCGTATGAAAAGTAGCTTTTCTTATTCTTTTCGTTAAGGTTAAATTCATCTGTGGATAGACATACCACCAGATAATCTCCCAGTTCCTTCGCTCTTTTTAATAGATTTATATGCCCATAATGAATCAAATCAAAAGTTCCGTAAGTTATTACTCTTTTCATTTCATCCTCCCATCCGGGAATATTCCCGATAAGATTTTTCCAAATCTACCACCTCTACATAATGGTGGCTTACTCGTTTTTCTACCGGAGGCAACTCCATATAGTTACCATACACTCTTTCCAGCCACTTTTTATAGTCCTTAGGACATCGGGCACTAATCCCCTCAAATTCCAAAAAAGTACCCTCTCCATACCACTCTGCCGGAACTATCTCCTTTTTCCCCCAAGCACCTGAATGGTTGGCAAGTCTTTTTCCCCTTTTAACACTTTTAAATAACTTCTCTCTTATGCGGACTGCCGTTTTAGGAGACATCCAAAACAAAGCACCGGATAGAACTCCGTTTACTGCTCTTTTATAAAACCTGCTTTTGCAAGCAGAAGGAGTAAAGCCCCTACCGACTCTAAGTCTTATGCAATGCTTAAAAAACATGAACAGTTGCTCAAAAACCGGCGATGTTCCAAAAGTATCCAAAGGGAAAATATCTATAAATATGCCGTGATTTATAGTAAGATCCTTAGTGGAAGTTTCGATAAAAGCCGTATCGGAATTACGGATTTTTGCAAAGTTCATTAAAGCTTCCGGATCTGTCTTATTCGTTTGCAGAAAAAGGTTGTTCGGCAAAAATTCCTGCGCCTTTGACACAAATACCTCGTAGTCAGCTCTTGTCATGGCAATATCTATATCGTCATCCCATGGTATAAATCCGCCGTGCCTTACCGCACCAAGGAGAGTACCACCTATTAAGTAATACTTTATCCCCAGTTTTTCGCAAACGGATATACATTCCCTTAGCATAGATACTTCCATATCCTTCAGCTTTTTAAGGGACGCATCTGAAAACACATACTCTGCCATTATTTCCTCCCGTTTATCTTCCTTATCCAATCGTTTTTAATCGGCTGTGAAAAGGAGCATGGCCCTGTTTTAAAATCAACCGAAATTCCTGTTAAAATGCCGTTAATTAGTTCCAGTAGTCTATCTGCCGCAACTTCCGCATTCCATAGCCTTGATATAGTTTCATAGCCATTTTTCCCCAGTCTCTCACTATATGATGGATTTTTCAAAAGGCTTTCTATTCTGGTGGTAAGATCATCTAGGTTTCCACTTTCATATACCAGTCCGTTTTCCTCATTTTTTATAAGGAAAGGTACAGCCCCTGCACCATGGCTTGCCACAAGCGCACAGCCTGATGCCATTGCCTCATTAACAACAGCACCCCAGCCTTCTTTAAAATCGCTTGTAATCAGATATATTTTTGCCTTCTCCATATGCTCCCTTACTTTTTCGGGAGACATAGATCCCAAAAATTCAACATGGTTACTTATACCAAATTCATCCACTTTAGCTTTTAAGCTGTCCTCCATCTCTCCTGTACCGATAAACTTTACCTTCGGAGAATAACCTTTTTGAACCAATCTTTTTATAGCCTCAATTGCATCGTCAGGGTGCTTCCAGTCAATAAATCTGCCGCACCACAAAATGGAGTTTTCCTCCTTGCTGCTTATGACATTATCTATGTTGCATTTCTTTACCTCCGGGAAATATCCCCATTTAAAGGTGCGTCCTCTATACATCAAAAATCTGGAATAGTCGCTTGCTGTATATGCACTTGCACATAGCATATAGATTGGCTTATTATACGGACTTTCCAGATGCCATTTAAAAAATCTTGGCAAATAAGCAAGGTAGCTGAAACCGTTTTTGAAAGGTCTTTCTGAATATCTTAGGATAAGCTTACCTGCATTCTTCCTGTTTTTTACTAAAAATTCCGGAGCAGAGCCAATTATTACAGCATCCGCTGCATCTATCAGCTTGGTGCATCTATCCCCTTCTTTTTCCAAATCGTAAGCACAAACAACGTACTTTGGCAGCTCTCCGATTTCGTACCCCAGCTTTCTGCGTTCTTCCTTCATTGCCTTTGTCGCCAAAAAGACAAAGTCTTCTCCCAGCCTAGCGTAGAGCCTTTCGCAAAGGGCTTTTTGATGATGATTGAAATAATTTGAAACAAACACTAATTTCATAATAAAAAAATACCCTTTCACAAATTTTCGGCAGTAAAAAAGTACAAAACCTATAACTTTGTACCTTTTTACTACCCTCCGCCTAAAGGCGGAGAGTAGATATAAAAGGTTATTACTTATTATAATGATTGAACTTTATATGTTGCAACCGGCTTGCAGCCATCCCAAGCAAATACCTTTGCGTAAGATGCGTTTGCTACGTTTCCAAATGTAACAGTGGCAACATCGTCTGCAACTACACCGGCAAAGCTAGCTGTAAGAAGCTTACCCTGTGCATTATAGATTGCAACAAACAGACGACCTGTTCCCTTGTAACCTTCTACAATAGCGTCAAACTTCATACCTGTATCGCTAGGTGTGTAGGTTAGGTTGATGTTCTTTAGTCCAGTTCTTGAACCAACATCAACTAATGTATCCTTTTTACCGCAACCATTATCACAAGTAGCTGTCTTTGTTCCATCTTCTGTAAGAGTTGCATTGTTATCAGATACATAATTTGTAAAGCTATGTTCTAGCGCTGTGCCTTCTGCTACTACTGTTTCTGTTGCTCCGCAACCATTATCACAGGTAGCTGTCTTTGTTCCATCTTCTTCACACTTTGCATCGTTATTGTATGTATAGCTTGTGAAGCTGTGACCTAGCGCTGTACCTTCTGCTACTACTGTTTCTGTTGTTCCGCAACCATTATCACAGGTAGCTGTCTTTGTTCCGTCTTCTTCACACTTTGCATCGTTATTGTATGTATAACTTGTGAAGCTGTGATCTAGCGCTGTACCTTCTGCTACTACTGTTTCTGTTGCTCCGCAACCATTATCACAGGTAGCTGTCTTTGTTCCATCTTCTTCACACTTAGCATCCTGGTTGTATGTATAACTTGTGAAGCTGTGAGCATCTGGATTTACCGGAATTTCAACAGGTTCTTCCAATACTGTCTGACAGTCTGAACACTTAAGTCCTGCTGTTGTACCAGGTTCTGTACATGTAGCAGCTTCTGCAGGTACTGCCGGCTCTGTATTCTTGTGTTCACAAGCTGACTTTTCCCAAACTGCATATAGGGTAATCTCTTCTTCAACAATACCCATAAATGCGCCATCACTTACAGTAACTTCACCATCCGGAGTTGTACTCCAACCCATAAAGTCATATCCATTACGGGTAAATGTGTTGGCATTTAGTGTGATCTCAGCAGAACTATCGCTGTACTGTGGTTCCATTGTACCTTCTCCGCCGTTAGCATCAAAGTAAATACCCGGTCTCCATTCTGACCACTTACCTTCTTTATAAAGATACTTACCTGTTGTAGGAGCAATGCCTGCTACAACATTTACAGTTTCGGTATATGTTCCATCTGCATTTAGTAGCTTTACAGATGTTACAGGAACTTCTGTAAATTCACCGGATGCTAGTTTCATCTGATATGTTACAGGATTTTCTGTTGGGTCCCAATTTACAAGCTCAACCACACCCGTGCCTTCACTTGATGTAATATTTGCACCGCCTGCTGTTGTATAAAGATAACCGTTACCAATAATTCTACCATTTACGTCAATCTTTGCGTCCTTTAGTGTTTGCTTTGTACTGGTTGTTGTAGCTGTGTATGTAAGCCATGAATGGTCTCCGTCCCAGAAGCTGCCGGAGCCGGTTCTTCCGTAACAGAACTCATTTCCCATCCATTCATCAAGGTCATAAGCATAAGCTACTCGTCCTGATGCAAGATTAAGAACAGCATCCTTACCAATATTCAATTCAGTACCAGGAAGAAGTGCCAAATCCTGATTTATAGTTGCTGTTCCTGAATTCATGTTAATTGTAATGTTTGGTGAAATAGGAAGAACTGACTTCGATGTATCAATATTGTAATTCTGAAGTATGCTTATGTTCAGCGCAATTTTCATTGTGGAAAGAGAAATATCTCCGCTAGCATCAACTATTAGTCTTCCTGATGCAGGGTCAAATCTCTTTGTCATGGTTCCTGATGTAGGGACAAACATACATTCACTTGTACCGATAAACTTAACAGGTGTCATTATCGCTTTGCTTTGCATATAAATCGAAGACACAACATATTCTGTTGCCCCTGGCTCATATGTAGCAGGAACTTCGATATTCTGTACAAAGTACTGATTAAATACGAAAACTTTTTGTGAATTGTTAATCATTCCTGTTGTACAAGTTCCGCCTCTAAAGTCAAGAATCTGCATAGCTTCATATACGGTAGCGCCACTCTTTATATTCATTGTTCCATTACCGTAGATAAAGCCGTAAACATATGCCGCACCACCGTTATTAACTGTGATGTTTGAACCTTGGTTCATCTTAATCATGGAAAGAGGACCTGTCGGGCTACCTGCACGATATCCTGCATTACCAGACAAAATCTTGTTACTTACAGATAGCGCACCGTTAACAACAAGCTTTGCTCCATTTTCCATAGTAAGTGTACGGTAAACTGTCGGTTGAACATATGTAGATTCAATCAAACCAGGAGAAGTTGTGTAAACTGTGTTTGCATCATCAAATGGTACCAAAAGTGTAACTCCTGCAGGGATTGTGTATGTTCCTGCCGGAAGTGTACCGTTATTCTTAACATAGATAACCTTATTTGTCTGGTTGCTTGCAACTGCTACTGCATCATTAAGGTCGTCAAACAAGTATGCTGAACCGATACCAAAGCAAGCTTCGTTTTTTGCAAATATTGGGGATACTGTGAAAGAACCCTTTGGCTTTAATACACCATCTGCAGCTACAATCTCGTGTGTATCCTTATTTACCCAGCCCATAAAGGTGTATCCGCTAGCTGCAGTTGCTGCCAAAGTTGCACCTGTTGAATAGCTTATATCCATAGCTGTTCCGGATGCCACAGTTGCTCCGTCAACCGAAACACTTCCCTCTGCTGAATCATAGTCGAATGTAATACTATTTGTATCCTGCAACTCTACTGCTGTAATATTTTTCAAAACCAAAGTTGCAGTTGTACCTGACCAGCCGCTTTTTGCAGTTAATGAAAAGACAATACTTGCACCTGCATCCATATCTTTTGTAATACTTCCGCCTGATGTTGTGGTAACACCGTCAACTTTGAAGGTATTTGCTTTGTCAATAGTATAGTCAAAGCTTACCTTCATCGCTTTAGTGGATTTATTAAATACTTCTACATTTGTTGTCTTTGTAGAAATAAGACTACCCTTAACGGTAATTGTTGCAGTTGTGTCATCTGTTCTTGTTCCGCTTCCGTTTGAGTCAACCTGTACTAATACAGCGTCACTGCAATAATACAAGTCAGCAAACAGCTGAACAGAATCATCAGCACAAATTGCTGCATCAAAATATACCAAAGTAGCAGACACATTCTCTATCTCGTCTTCTGAAAGAGTCTTTACATACTCCGCAAGCTCATCATATGCTGCGGCCTTTTCTTCCTCAGTCATATCAGCTACAATTTCAAAAACCTCGTCCTCTGACATTGTAGCTGCGCCAAGATACTTAACCAAAATATTCTTTTCGCCATCTAGCTCAACCTCAGCAGATACTACAGCCTCTTCGGTATCTTCTGCCGGAGCGTCTACTTCCTCAACTACGATTACTTCATCCGGCTCTTCTGCTTCTACGATAGTTTCTTCTGTAATTTCTTCTTCAATATCCTCTACTGGCTCTTCTATCTCTACCACTAGCTCCTCAGAGTCTGACGGAGTTTCCTCACTAGCGTTTATAATATCCTCCGCTGTTGGAACTCCGGGAATAACAATCTCCTCAACCCCTTCAGTTTCCTGAGGT